>CAJLOU010000021.1 GCA_905208345.1 uncultured Collinsella sp. | reverse complement strand
GTGGCGGGCGGCACGGGCACCTTCGACGCAAGCCATAAGCTCGGTGGCCTGTGCTTGGGTGCAGTGGGCGATGCCGGCGCGGTCGGTAATATCCTCGCGCGGCAGGTCAAAAATAATCGAGCCATTATCGATGCAGATGACGCGATCAGCGGTGCGATCGAGGTCGGACGTAATGTGGCTCGAGAGCAGCACACTGTGCTGGCCGTCGGCGACAAAGGCAAGCAGCTCATCAAGCAGTTCCTCGCGTGCCATGGGATCGAGGCCCGCGGTGGCTTCGTCCAAAACGAGCAGCTTGGCATTGTGGCTGAGTGCACAGGCAAGCTGCAGTTTCATGCCCATGCCGCGGGAGAGGTCCTTGACCTTTGTCTTGGGATCGAGGCCAAATCGGTTGATGAATCCGGCGAACGTTTCGCGGTCCCACGTGGGGTACGCCGGGCCTACGAGCGACTCGATCTGGCCCACCTTGAGCGTGGAGGGGAAGGGGCACGTGTCCAGGACAAGACCGACGCGGGAGCGTAGATGGCGCTGCGTTTCATCGGGCGCGTCGGCGCCACAGCGCTGCCCAAACAGGTGCACTTCGCCGGCATCGAGCTTTACAAGCCCGAGAGCAGCTCGAATCGTCGTTGTTTTGCCGGCACCGTTGGCACCAACAAAGCCGACGATCTGGCCAGGCTCCACGGCAAGCGTGACATCACGCAGCGAAAAACGGTCGCTCACACGGCGCGATGCACCTTTAAGTTCTAGCAAGTTTTTCATGGCATAGCCTTTCTTGCAGATGGCTACTGCATGGTTTCGGGGGCTACCAGGTCGAGCATCTCGTGCAGTTTGTCGCGCGTGACACCCAGGGTTTCGGCTTGGCTTGCCGCTTTCGCAAGCAGATCTTCGATATGGCAGAGCTGGTTTTCGCGCAAGAGCTCTTGGTTGCTCTCGGCGACAAAACAGCCCTTGCCCTGCACGGTGCAGATAAACCCGAGCTGCTCCAGGTCGGCGTAGGCGCGCTTGGTGGTGATGACGCTCACCCCAAGATCGCTCGCGAGTACACGGATGCTGGGGAGTTTGGCTCCCGCAGCGAGCGTGCCCGAAAGGATTTGGGCTTTGACCTGCGAGGTTATCTGCTCGTAGATGGGCTTGTCGCTCGAATTGGATAGGATGATGTCCACAGCGGCTCCTTAGCTGATGGGCTACACGTGTATATAACCGGTAAGCACAGTATATATACACTATGCACAGTTATGCAAGAGGCAAATAGGGATTGTCCGCTCGTTCATTCATCTCTATCTGTAACATCTGGAACCGATTTGGACGGCTACCTGTTACAGATTGAGATTTTGCTGGCGGGCCCCACCTGGTTGTCTCGATCTGTAACAACTGGAGAAGATTTTGGCTGCTAGATGTTACAGATCGAGACATTGGGCACCCGTCTATCCTTATATCTCAATCTGTAACAGATGGACCCGTTTTGAGTGGCTAGATGTTACAGATCGAGATCTTTCTGGGACGTCCACCTGTTTGTCTAAATCTGTAACAGGAAGAGGTTCAAAAACCGTCTAGATGTTACAGATCGAGACAAACTGCTGCGGAGTGTCGCCATCGACTGCTACCCTAGGCCCCAACTGATGAATTTGTCCTGATAGGTGCCCTATGCCGAGATTTCGCGGCTACAATAGTACGGTTACATCGACGTAATGCACTTAATGCAAGAAAGGATCCGCATGGCAAGCCTGTCGGATGAAATCTCGTCGCGCCGCACATTCGCGATCATCAGCCACCCGGACGCCGGTAAGACCACGCTTACCGAGAAGCTGCTGCTCTATACCGGCAGCATTCAGACCGCCGGTTCGGTCAAGGGCAAGAGCTCGGCCAAGCATGCCGTCTCGGACTGGATGGACATCGAGAAGGAGCGCGGTATTTCCGTTACCTCCTCGGTCCTGCAGTTCACCTACAACGGCGCTTGCGTCAACATCCTCGATACCCCCGGCCACCAGGACTTCTCGGAGGATACCTACCGTACCCTTATGGCCGCCGACGCCGCGGTCATGGTCATCGACGGCGCCAAGGGCGTCGAGGCCCAGACCAAAAAGCTCTTTAAGGTCTGCACGCTGCGTCACATTCCCATCTTCACCTTTGTGAACAAGCTCGACCACGAGGCTCGCGATCCGTTTGAGCTCATGGAAGAGATCGAAAACGTCCTGGGTATCAATACGTATCCCATGAATTGGCCGATCGGCAGCGGCCGCAACTTCCGCGGCGTGTTCGATCGTCAGACCCGTCGCGTTATCGCCTTTGAGGGCGACGGCCACGCCAACGCCACCAAGAAGGTCGCCGAGGTCGAGGCCGAGCTGGGCGACCCCGCCATGGACGAGCTTATCGGCGAGGAAAACCATAAGAACCTAATGGACGATATCGAGCTGCTCGATGGCGCCGGCGACGAGCTCGACTTGGATGCCGTGGCCTGCGGCAAGCTGAGCCCGGCGTTCTTTGGCTCGGCGCTTACCAACTTTGGCGTGGAGCCCTTCCTCAAGGAGTTCCTGCGCCTGGCCCCGACGCCGCGTGCCTATACCGATACGCTCACCAGCGAGCCGGTCGATCCCTGCCGCGACGACTTTAGCGGCTTTGTGTTTAAAATCCAGGCCAACATGGACAAGAACCACCGCGACCGCATCGCCTTTGTGCGCATTTGCTCGGGCAAGTTCGAGCGCGGCATGGATGCTTTCCACGTGCAGGGCAACCGCAAGCTCAAGCTTGCCACGGGCACGTCGATGATGGCCGATGACCGCGCCATCGTGGACGAGGCGTACGCGGGCGATATCGTGGGCCTGTTCGACCCGGGTATCTTTAGCATCGGCGACACCGTGTGCTCCGGCAAGCGCCACGTGCAGTATCCGCAGATCCCGACGTTTGCCCCCGAGATGTTCGCTCGCATTACGCAGGTCGACACGCTCAAGCGCAAGCAGTTCGTCAAGGGTATGGAGGAGCTTGCCCAGGAGGGCGCCATTCAGATCTTCCGCGAACTGGGTGCCGGCATGGAGAGCGTCATCGTGGGCGTGGTCGGCGTGCTGCAGTTTGAGGTGCTCGAGCGCCGCCTCAAGGCCGAGTACCGTGTTGAGGTTCGTCGCCAGCCGCTGCCCTATACGGACATCCGCTGGATCCAGAACGACCCCGACACCATCGATATCCCGGGCCTTTCGCTCACGCGCGACACGCTGCGCGTCGAGGACATGCGCGGCGGCAAGTTGCTGCTGTTCACGAGCCCGTGGAACGTGGATTGGGCTACCGACCACAATCCCGACCTTATCCTGTCGGAGTTTGGCAACGTAGCGTTTTAACGCATCGGCGCGGTGGCCCTGCGGGGCTGCCGCGCCGTTTGCTTGCCTGATGCCGTGTGAGCGGCTATCATACCCACCGTCGTCTCAAGACCGGGGCGTCCGAGCAGTTCGGGTCCGATATCCTGCTCGTTAAACCTAAAACCAAAGGAGTACATAATGATCAAGAAGGTCATGGAGGACTACAAGGTCCTGTTGCGGAGCATTCCCGCGGCAACGGTTTCGCTGTTTTTCGTGAGCGTCATCATGATGAACCTGCTGGCCAACAAGGAGCTCATCAGCCTGCCGTATCTGGCGCTCGACTGTGGCTTTGTGGTGAGCTGGGTTTCGTTTTTGTGCCAGGACATGATCTGCAAGCGCTTTGGCGCCAAGGCATCCATCAAAATCTCTATCCTCGCGCTGCTGGTCAACCTGGCCGTGAGCCTGTGCTTTTGGGCATGTTCGCTCACGCCCGGCATGTGGGGCGCCTACTACGACACGGGCATGATCGAGGTCAACACCGCCCTTAACGCCACCATCGGCGGCACCTGGTACGTGGTGCTGGGCTCTTCGCTGGCAATGCTCGTTTCTGCCGTGGTTAACTCCACGCTCAACCAGTCGCTCGGCCGTATGCTCAAGAAGAATAACTTTGCGAGCTTTGCCTTCCGTTCCTATGTGTCCACGGGTGTTGGCCAGTTTATCGACAACCTGGTCTTTGCCATTGTGGTGAGCCACACGTTCTTTGGTTGGACCTGGGTGCAGGTTCTTATGTGCTCGCTGACCGGCGCTGTTGCCGAGCTGCTGTGCGAGGTCTTCCTGAGCCCCGTGGGCTACAAGGTCGTGCGCGGCTGGGAGCGCGAGAACGTGGGCTCCGAGTACCTCGAGCGCCACGCAACCGCCTAAGGAGCAAGTATGCGGGTTTTGATCACGGGCGCTTCGGGCGGTATCGGAGCCGCATGCGTGCAGCGTTTTTTAGACGAGGGCCACGAGGTCGTTGGCTTTGATCTTTTGCCGGCGGCGATCGAACACGAGCGCTACCGCCATCTGATCGTTGATGTCCGCGAGCCGGACTCGTTTCCAGGCGATCTTGAGCCCCAGGTAATCGTGAACGTTGCCGGTACGCAGGATTCGGCCGATGATATCGCCGCCAACCTGTGTGGCACCATCAACGTGACCGAGTGCTACGCCTTTGTGGGGGAGGGGCTTGCCGCCAAGCCGGCGCCGGCTATCAGATCCGTGGTCAATGTGGGGTCGGCGAGCGGGCATACGGGATCGGAGTTTCCCGCCTATGCCGCCAGCAAGGGCGGCGTTATCGCCTACACCAAGAACCTTGCAAACCGCCTGGCACCGCAGGCTATCGCCAACAGTGTGGACCCGGGTGGCGTTATCACGCCGCTCAACCGTTGCGTGATGGAAGACGAACACCTGTGGAGCCAGATTATGGAGCTCACGCCGCTTAGGCGCTGGGCCACTGCCCAAGAGATCGCCGAGTGGATCTACTTTGTGGGCGTGACCAACCGGTTTATGACCGGGCAGAGCCTGCTGATCGATGGCGGCGAGGCCGGCCGCACACAATTTATTTGGCCCGAATAGGAAACGCGCCCGATGGCAAGATTGCCGTCGGGCGCATTTTTGATGTATCGATTTTTAGTCGAGGCAAGTCCAGTTGACGGGGGTCGAGCCGTGCTGTTCGAGTAGCCGATTGGCTGCCGAGAAGGGGCGCGACCCCATAAAGGCGGGGAGTTCTGCCGTGGCACGGTTGGCCGAAAGCGGCGAGGGGTGCGTGGAGGCCAGGCAGAACTTGCCGGTTGCCTTGCCCGCACCAGTTGCGACGAGCTTGCCTTCGACCATTTGCTGGGCAAAGCGACCCCATGCCAAAAAGACTACCGGCTGGGGCAGCTGGCAGCAGCGTTCGATAACGTAGTCGGTGAGCGTGCTCCAGCCCAGCTTGGCGTGCGAGTTGGCGGCATGCTCGCGCACGGTGAGCGTAGTGTTGAGGAGCAGGACGCCCTGTTGTGCCCATGGTGTTAGGTCTCCCGTGGCGGGAATGGGGCAACCCAGATCGGCTTTGAGTTCCTTATAGATGTTGCGCAGACTCGGCGGCAACTTGGTTTGCGTCGCGGGGACCGAAAACGACAGTCCCATGGCCTGGTTGGGTCCGTGATAGGGGTCTTGACCCAAAATGACAACTTTGACCTGGTCTGCAGGCGTGTAGGCGAGGGCATTGAGGATGTCGTCTTGTGCCGGGTAGATGATCTGCTCGGCACGCAAAAGGGCGATACGCTCGAGCAGCTGGTTCGTAGTGTCACGTACCGGCTGTGGCGCATCGCCCAACCAAGTTGCTATGTTGCGATCGCAAGTTGCGGTGTCCATGGGGCTCCTTTATGGCAGATGCTCTGTTTGCATCTATTGTAAAGGCGCACCGGTTGCCTTTATGCTACGGCTGTATGAAGAGTGGGGTCTACGAGACGCGCTCGGGCGCCCCTGCCATGCGAGCCTGTCCATGTGCGCGAAGGCGCGGAAGCTCGACGGTTGCCACCATGACGCCGGTGAGGATGAGGGCGGCGCCAAAGAAGGCGATGGGGCTCAGGACCTCGCCGACTAGGAAGAACGAAAAGACAGCGGAGCAGACCGGCTCAAGCGAGAAGGCGAAGCCGGTGGTCTCGGCGGGCACGTGGGGCTGCACGAGCGTCTGGGTGATAAAGCCGTAGGCAGAGCAGATGAGTGCGAGCGCGACGACGACCACGATCTCGCTCGGCGTACTGGGAAGTGTGAAACCGCCAAAGACGCATGCGGCGATACCCGAGAACAAGCCGCCGAAGCCCAGCTGCCAAACGCCCAGAGCCAGCGGGTCGATATCTTCGACAAAGCGCTTCGCCACAATGATATGGCCGGCATAGACAAAGGCGGAGAGCAGCATGATGAGCGCGCCTGGGTTCAGGCTGGTGAAGTCGGCGCCCGAGAGCAGCAACATACCGCAGGTGACGATGGCGGTGCCGACGAGCACTTTGCGTTCGGGGGCGCGGCGCAGCAGGGCGGCGTTGGCAAACGGCACGATCACGACCGTCAGGCTCTGCAAAAAGCCGGCAGTGGAGGCAGAAGTGAGGCTAGAGCCCAAGCACATGCAGGTGAGCTCGGTTGCCATAATGGCGCCGATGATGGCGGCACGGACCATAAGGTCGCGGTTGATGCGGAAAGCGCGCTTGTGGAAGAGCAAAAGGCAGGCCACAAAGGCGATGATGCAGCGCAGCGCAACGATGCTCGTGGCGTTCATGCTGTCCATGCCGATCTTCATGAGGGGGTACGAAAAGCCCCATGCGACGGGAACGGAAAATGAGAGCGCGATTGCTTTTTTGCGATCCATGGGACTCCTTTTGTTACAGAACGGTTTCGTAAAAAGGATTCTGCTCCCAGATTTGGATGTAGTAAAGCGAATGTAACTTCAGTATGATTAAGAAACGCTAAAGTAGATGCGAGAAGCCCTGGCAAAACGTTTTACGGCTACATCGATGTGGAGGCACGATGGCATCGCGGTATCAGATTGTTTGTATGGTGGTCGATCGCGGCAGCCTGAAACGCGCGGCGGACGAGCTGGGCTATACGCAAAGTGCGGTGAGCCAGGCCGTCAAGGCGCTCGAGCGCGAGCTGGGTACCACGCTTATCGAGCGCGGAAAGCAGGGCGTTTCGCTTACGCGCGACGGTAAACAATATCTGCCGTACCTGCGCCAGATCGTGACCGCTGAGGCCGAGCTCGAGGGCAAGCGCCAGGAGCTGCTGGGGCTTTCGTCGACCGATATTCGCATCGCGACGTTTACTAACGTGAGTCGTACCGTGCTGCCGCGTGTGATCCGCGACTTTGGTGCGCTGCACCCGGGCGTACGCTTCACCCTCAAACAGGGCGATTACACGCGCAACGCTCAATGGGTGCACGATGGCGTGGTTGATTTTTGTTTACGGCACGCGGATTTACCGCTGGGCTCGAGAAGCGCGTCGTCTATCACGACGAGTTGGTAGCATTGTTGCCGGCCGAGCATCCGCTGACGGCAAAGGAAAAGGTGACACTTGCCGACCTGGCGTCCGAGCCGTTTGTGCTGCTGGATGAGGGCGAACAGAGTCTGGTGCTCGATGCATTCGCAACGCATGGGCTGTCGCCGCACGTGACGAGTGAGGTGACCGATGACTACACCATCATGGCGATGGTGGAGGAGGGCCTAGGCGTGAGCATGCTCTATCGTCGTACTGTGGAGGGCATGCGAGCCGATATTCGTGTGCGGCCCATCGTGCATGCCCCCTCGCGCGACGTGGTGGCCGCCTGGCGCAGCTGGGATACCATGCCCATCGCCACGAGGCGCTTTATCGACTATATGAGCTCGCATATTGTCAATTAATGACTGGCGTGGCGTTGAGTGCGGTGTTTAGCGGGCTGTCGCTTTGGCTTTGGTGGCGCGATAGGTGCGTGCCGGGTGGCAGAGCAATACCGCCACGACCATAAAGAATGCCGTGGTGCCCAGGCTGATGGGGTAGACCATCATGATGTTCGCAAAGGTGCGGAAGTGCGGGAACACACAGAACACCCAATAGAAGCGGATGCCGCAGACGCAGATCATGGTGATGAGGGCGGGCGTGAGCGAGATGCCAAAGCCGCGCAGGTAGCCTGACATGTTTTCGTAGAACATGCTAAAGGCGTACGCCGGGAAGATCGAGCACACGCGGATATAGCCGATCGAGACGATGTTGGGGTCGCTGTTGAACAGCGATAGGATCTCGCGCCCCAGGCCGACAATAACGATAATCGTGGTGAGTGCAACGATACCGCCTTCGACCAGGCAGACCTTGAGCGTTTTGGTGCAGCGGTCGATCTGGCGGGCACCGTGGTTTTGTCCCACAAAGGTGGTGCAAGCCTGGCTAAAGCTGTTGAGCAGGTTGTAACACACGTACTCCAGGCTCATGGCGGCGCTCGATGCCGCCATGACCTCGGTGCCCAGGCTGTTGATGGCAGACTGGATGATGATGTTGGCGACAGCAAAGACGGCGCTTTGGATGCCGGCGGGCAGGCCGATCTTGACGATGCGCTTGAGGGCGACGGGGTCGATAGCCAGGTCGCGCGGGGTGACGCGGACGACGGAGTCGGTCTTGAGCAGGCGGATAAAGAGTGTAGCGGCGCTGACGGTGTAGGCGATGGCGGTGGCGATGGCGACGCCTGCGACGCCCCAGTGGAGTACGGGGACAAAGATGAGGTCCAGGCCAATGTTGAGGACGGTGGACACAGCAAGCGCCTGCAGCGGCATGCGGGTGATGCCGACGGAGCGGAAGATCGCGGCCTCAAAGTTGTAGAGCAAGATCGAGGGCATGCTGAGCAAAAAGACGCGCAGGTAGAGCGAAGCGAGCGGCATGGTTTCGGCGGGAACGTTGAGCGCGGCGAGCATGGGCTCGGCAAAGATCTCGCCCAGCGCGATGACGACAAAGCCCACGAGCGCCATTAAAATCGAGGTATGGACGGCGCGTTTGACCATGTTCTGATCGTTGCGGCCGATAGCGTTGGCGATGACCACGTTGGAGCCAAGCGACATGCCAATAAACAGGTTGAGCATAAGACTGGTAAGCGGAACATTGGAGCCGACCGCCGCCATGGCGAGGGTTCCCTGGTCGCCCGAGAAATTACCGATGATGACCGTGGCGATGAGGTTCGACAGCTGCTCCAAGATGCTCGTGGCGGCCACGGGGAAGGCGAACAGGGGAATATTGCGCCACAGCGAACCGGTGGTCATGTCAATGTGCTTAGATACGGTGTCAGCCATACGCTCTCAATCTCTAATATGCTCTTTCGTGCTTATTTGCGCAGACGATGATACTCCTAATCGACTAGTCGTTGGGGACGTTCTTAAACGACTAGTCATTCAAGAACGTCCCCAATGACTAGGTGGGGGAGGCGTGCGACAATGGTGGGCGTTGTGTTGTTCGCGCTAAGGAGTTGCCATGTTGTTGTGTCCTGTTTGCCATGAGCCGTTGGTGGACGATGAGCGCGGTGCTGCGTGCGCGGGCGGACACCGGTTTGACCGTGCGCGCGAGGGCTATCTATATCTATTGCGCTCGTCCAAGAGCGGCGACTCCATGGGCGATCCCAAGTCGCAGGCACGCAGCCGTCGTGACTTTCTGAACCGCGGCTACTACGCGCCGCTGCGCGATGCGATGGTTGAGCTGGTGCGCGAGCGGGCGGCTGGGCACGCTGCGTCTACGAACTGCCCCATGACGCTGCTCGATATTTGCTGCGGCGAGGGCTATTACACGAGTGCCATGGGCGCGGTTTCGGGCGTGGATGCTTACGGCTTTGACCTGGGTAAAGAGATGGTGCGCCTTGCCGCCAAGCGCGGCGATGCGACCTACTTCGTGGCCAACATGAAGGATATCCCCGTGGCTGATGGCGCCTTCGATATGGTGACCGAGCTCTTCGCTCCCTTTAACGAGCGTGAGTTTGCCCGCGTGCTGGCGCCCGAGGGCTCGCTCTACACCGTCGTGCCAGGTGCCCGTCATCTGTTTGGGCTTAAGGAAGTGCTCTACGATACACCGTACCTTAACGACGAGAAGCTGCCGCAGACCACTGAGCTCGAGTTGGTCGGAACGCAGCGGGTGTCTGCGAATATTACGCTTCAGACCCAGGACGACATCGAGGCGGTGTTCCAGATGACGCCGTACTACTATCGCACACGCCCTGCCGACAAAGAGCGACTGGCAAACTTGGACACCCTTCAAACCGACATCGACTTCATCATCGCCGAGTACCGCCACAGCTAACAACCTACCAAAAAGGGACAGGTTTGTTTTGGTAGGTTTTGTCTGGGCAAACGTAAAGGGCCGACCGCGGAGATGCGCGATCGGCCCCTTTTTTGTTGCTTGGCTGCAGAGCTTATGAGAAGCGAGCGCTTACAGGCGGTCCTTGTTCTCGGCCTTAACGGCGTGCGCCTGCTGAACAAAGAACAGGTCGTACACCACGATGACAAAGGCGACGATATTGACGGAGCTGCCGCCGAGCGCGGGAAGCGTGAGCGCGGCCTGGAAGAGCGTGGCTGCCGCGGCGACGATGCCGAGCTTAAACGCGCCATCCACCTGCGAAGGCTTGTTGGCGCCCTTGATACCCGCAACACCTGCGGCAAGGTCGACAAGGCCCTTGGCGACCAGCACGACCGCGGCGAGCATGGCGTTCGACCCGTACGTGGAATCGAGGTTGCCGGTCGCGATGCCGGCGATTCCAATGACGAGACTGGCGATGCCCAGAACAAAATAAATCAGGGCAAGGATTTTGAGTGTCTTGCGAGCGGCGCTCATAGCTGGTCCTTTCGATGCGGGCGCGGAGAATCTGTCGCACCCAGGTTGCGGCACATATCGTGAAGCACATTGTAGTTCAACGGGGCGATGCATGCGTTTGAAAGCGTCTCTTGCCTGTACGGTCCAACCTTTCAAAAAGGAAAGCTGGACGTAAGCCAAATCGATGGCAGCTCATGTGTGGCGCTGAGATGATGAGGACGTAACAAGGAGCTGGTCTCAAGGAGGAGCCATGATGTACGGAGCAGAGCAAGTGCGTGAGCCGCAGTCGTTGGGAAGGCGCATGAGTGATTCCGTGATCGCTGCCGTGTGCACGGGATTGATGGCGGTGCTTTGCATTGGGATGCTGTGGACCATGTCGCATGTGGGACAATAGCGGACGGTTGGGTGCTGGCATGAACGGCGCTCACGTATTCGTTTTGCTTGTTAAGGAGTACCCATGGGTGTCGTCGATCCCTTTTCTGTTGCTCGGGCCGCGGGGCTTGAGCTGATCGGGAAGTCCGAGGGTCTCACGCTCACCGACGGCACGATGGAGCTGTGTGCCGATTTTACCCGCATGCTTCCGCGGCTCAAGCGGGGCCGTCTGCAGCAAGAGCTGTTGGTAAAGGCTGCGCGCACAAAAGGCATCGAGCAACCATGGGCGATTGATGCCACGGCGGGCTTTGGCGAGGATTCGCTGCTGCTGGCGGCCGCGGGCTTTACCGTCGATCTGTATGAGCAGGATTGCGTGATCGCGGCGCTCCTCAAGGATGCTTTGGATCGCGCGGCAGATGAACCGGCGCTTGCGACAGCCGTGGCGCGCATGCGCTTGCATGCGGGCGAGGACAGCATTGCCGGCCTTCGCCATACGGCTGAGCTGATCGAGCAGGGCGAGCTCGCGGCTCCCGACGTGGTGTATCTGGACCCCATGTTTCCCGAGCGCACCAAGAGCGCGGCGGTGAAAAAGAAGTTCCAACTCTTGCACCATCTGGAACAGCCGTGTGCCGATGAGGAGACGCTGGTCGAGGCGGCGCTTGCGGTGCACCCGCGCAAGGTCGTTATCAAGCGGCCGGTGAAGGGACCGCTGCTTGCCGGCGTTAAGCCGAGCTATCAGCTTGCGGGCAAGGCCGTTCGTTACGATGTTTTGGTGCCGCCGCGCCCGTAGCTTGCGCGCGATAGCTGGTGCTCCGTCAGTGCCGTGCCGATACGGCGCCTATTTCCATGGGTGCGACGTCAGGTGCCAGCCGCCGCAGTATTCGCATTTGTAGCAGGCCAAACCACGCCGCCCGCGGTTTTCGCAGTCGGCCATAACTGCCTCGGCCTCGGCGCGTGTGTCGTAACGGTTTTTGCGTTCGCACGACTTGTAACGCCAGGCTTCATTGCGCTCGGCGTCCAGGGCGTCGCGGCGCTCGTCCTCGCGCGCAAACAGGTCGCTCATATCGCCGCCGGTAGCAGCGCCCAAAAACTCGCTTTTGGCCTTTGACCAGGCGGCTCGCTTTTTGCTTCCCATCTGCTTCGCGCCTCTCTCCAAACGCTGGTATCATTGCTCAACCAAAGTGATACCAATAAACGTGAGGTCGCCGCGTGATGATCAGAAAAACCCTCGATACTGACATTCCCGCCGTTATGGCCATCTATGACGCCGCCCGCGCCTTTATGCGCGCGCATGGCAACACCACGCAGTGGCCCGAGGGCACGCCTTCGGCCGAGCAACTGGCTGCCGATATTGCCGCTGGTGGTAGTTACGTGTGTGAAGTCGACGGTCGCGTGGTTGCGACGTTTGCCTTTTTACCGGGTCCGGACGAGTGCTATGACGTAATTGAGGATGGTCAATGGCGTAGCGACACTCCGTACGCCGTGCTGCACCGTGTGGCGTCCGATGGCACCGTGCACGGTATCGCGGCTGCGATGTTTGCCTTTGCCAAGGAGCGTGCCGATCACCTGCGCATCGACACGCATCAGGACAACCTGCCCATGCAGGGCGCGAGTATTAAGGCGGGGTTCGAGCGTGCCGGCGTCGTGTATGTGTCGGACGGCACGCCGCGTGTTGCGTTCGACTGGCTGCGTGAGGCGTAAGAGTAGGGGCACGTGTCAACAATTCGCACGAACGAAAATGGTCCCGGGTGGGGCCATTTTCGTTCGCTGCGCTGATTTGCAAGCCGGCTTTCGCAAGGCGCGAACCTACGAAAATCGCCGCGCGGCAACGCAGGGCGATGAGCTTGGTCGGGGGATAGGGCCCGCTTCGCCCGCCGGCTCGTAAATTGTATCATCCAGTGTGGAACGAGGACGCCCGTTGCCGCGTGCGATGGGCTTGTAGCTTGTAATAAGAGGAGAGCCATGTCGAAGCAGGCAGTCGTTGGAATCTTGGCGCATGTCGATGCCGGCAAGACCACGTTGGCCGAGGCCATGTTGTTCAACGTTGGTCGCATTCGCAAGCGCGGCCGCGTGGACGATGGCGATTCGCATCTGGACACTAACGCGATCGAGCGCGAGCGCGGCATTACGATCTTCTCGTCGCAGGCCGTGCTCGACCACGGCGATACCCACGTCATGCTTGTGGATGCGCCCGGCCACGTCGATTTTTCGGCCGAGGCGGAGCGCACGCTGCGCGCGCTCGACTATGCGATTTTGGTTGTGGGTGCCAACGACGGCGTGCAGGGGCA
This sequence comes from uncultured Collinsella sp., assembly GCA_905208345.1. Classification (GTDB taxonomy): domain Bacteria; phylum Actinomycetota; class Coriobacteriia; order Coriobacteriales; family Coriobacteriaceae; genus Collinsella. The sequence continues at coordinate 8,361 of CAJLOU010000021.1, read as the reverse complement.
CACCGAAACCCTGTGGCGCCTGCTTGCGCGCTATGACATTCCGACGTTCATCTTTATCAACAAAATCGATTTGGAGAATCCCGGCCGCGATGTTTTGCTGGCACAGCTTGGGCAACGTCTTTCCGAGGGCTGCCTGGATGCCAGCGAACTGTTGGTGGGTGGTGCCGTTCAGGAGGACGCTGCTGCGTTGGACGAGGCGGCGCTCGAGGAGTTTCTCGACGCAGGGGAGCTTTCGACTGCCACGCTTTCGCGGCTGGTCGCAGAGCGAAAGTTGTTTCCCTGCTTTGCGGGCTCGGCGCTCAAGGACCAGGGTGTGGCAGAGCTACTCGACGGCATATGCGCTTTGATGCGCGAGCGAACATGGCCCCAGGAGTTCGCCGCGCGAGTCTACCGCGTGAGTCGTGGAGACCGTGGCGAGCGTCTTGCCTGGGTCAAGGTGACGGGCGGTGTACTGCGTGCAAAGCAAGTTGTCGAGGGATGCTCTGGCGCCTCCACTTGGGAGCAAAAGATCGACCAGGTGCGCATCTATAACGGCGAGAAGTATGAGCTTGCCCAAGAAGTTGCTGCTGGCGGTATTTGTGCCGTGACGGGCCTTGCGCACGTTCGCCCAGGGGATGCTCTGGGCGCGGAGCCCGTGGGCGATGCGCCTGTCATCGCTCCGGTCCTCACCTATACGGTGCTTCCGGGCGAACACGATGTCCACGCGGTGTTCAAAGCACTGACAGAGTTGGCGGACGAAGATCCCATGCTCGGCGTAAGCTGGAACACTCATCTTGAGCAGATTCATTTACAGCTGATGGGCGCCGTGCAACTCGAGGTCGTGCAGCGGGTGTTGGCCGATCGCTTTGGCCTTTCGGTTGCGTTTGAGTCTGGCGGCATTCTCTATAAGGAGACTATTTCGCAGCCGGTCGAGGGCGTGGGCCATTTTGAGCCGCTGCGCCACTATGCCGAGGTACATCTGCGCCTGGAGCCGTTGCCAGCGGGTTCGGGCGTGCAGTTTGGCACCGTGACCTCGACCGACGAACTCGATCTTAACTGGCAGCGTTTGGCACTCACCAACGCCATGGAGCGCGATCACCTGGGCGCGCTGACCGGCTCGCCCATCACCGATGTGTGCATTACGCTCACGGGCGGCCGTGCGCATGCCAAACACACCGAGGGCGGCGATTTTCGCCAGGCCACGTACCGCGCGATTCGCCAGGGGCTCATGCAGGCGCGTGAGGCTGGCGCGGCGGTGCTGTTGGAGCCGTGGTATCGCTTTGAGCTCGAGGTGCCGGGGGAGTGCGTGGGCCGGGCACTCTCGGATGCCACGCGCATGGGTGCCGAGTACGAGCCGCCGACGATGGCGGGAGACCGGGCGAAGCTTGTGGGTCGCGTGCCGGCATCTGAGGTGCAGGATTACGCGCTGGAGGTGGCCGCCTATACGAGTGGTCGTGGGCATCTGTACCTAGAGTTCGCCGGCTATGCGGCTTGCCATGATGCCGAGCGCGTCATCGAGACGGCCGCCTATGAGCCAGAGGCCGATCTGCCCAACACGCCCGATTCGGTCTTTTGCTCCCACGGCGCCGGTTACACGGTCAAATGGTACGACGTCCCCGAGGCAGCCCACGTAAAGGTCGATCCCTCCACCTTCCGCCCCTGGCGAGCAGCAGACGCCGAGTTTTTCGGCCACATGTGACAGAGGGGCAGCCCCTTTGGCAGATTCAGTTGGTATAACTCGGTATAAGTTGGTATAACTATTACCAGGGTTTGCCAATCCGAGGAGGCCGACATGAATCCAAATCCCTTTAAGCCAACGGCAGGCAAGCGGCCTCCGATGCTCATTGGTCGCGAGTCGGTCATCGAAGATTTCGAGGAAGGGCTCGATAACGGCGCCGGAGCGCCGGGCAGGCTCATGCTCATTACGGGAAACCGCGGCTGCGGCAAGACAGTTCTCCTGCGGGAGCTGCAACGTCTGGCCAGCGAGCGCGGATGGGCGGTTGTCTCCGATTCCGCTTCGCTTGGCTTATGCGACCGCTTGGCCGACGCGCTTCGCTCGAATAAACCCGTTGTGACGTCAATGGAGTTCGGTCCTTCGTTTGGCCGGATGTCGGTCGAGGCGGCGCGAGCAAAGGGCGAGACGTTGCGAGGGCTGGTCAACGAGCGCCTTAAGAAGCTCGGTCCAGGCAAGGGCATACTGTTTGCGATTGACGAGGCGCAATCGGCGTCTATCGAGGAACTGGCGGCTCTTGCCGTTCTCTATCAGCAGGTGCTCGGAGACCAGGATGCCACGGGATTACCCGATAGCGACCAGCGCGGTCTTGCGCTGGTTTTTGCCGGCTTGCCCAGTATGGTTGACGATCTGCTCGAAGAGCCGAGCGTGACGTTTTTGCGCCGCGCCCAGCAGCGTACGCTGGGGGCGATATCTTTGCCCAAGGTGCGCGATTCATATATCCAGACGGTCAAAGACGCTGGTCTTTACGTTGACGCGGAGACGGCGGACCTTGCGGCACGCAAGAGCATGGGGCATCCCTATATGGTTCAGCTGGTGGGATATTACATGTGGCGGTCTGCTGTCCGGCGTGGCTCGCAGGTCATCGAAAGGCGCGATGTCGAGGATGGCCATGCGGATGCCGTCTCCGAGTTCTACGAAGCGGTCGACGCGCCCCTGTATTACGGGCTGCGCAGTCCACAGCGCCTCTTTATCGAGGCCATGGCGGTTGACGAGGGCAAACCGACGCGCATGGCGGATGTCATTGAGCGCTGCGATCGCACCCAGAGCTGGGCGAGTAAATATCGCGCAAGCCTGATTCGCGAGCGCGTCATCGGGGCTGCCGGATACGGTCTCGTCCGGTTTACCGTGCCCATGCTGGGCGAGTACATCCGCGATCGAGTTTTATGGCATGAGTAGGGTGATAAAGGTGACGGAACAGAAGATGAGCCCGCAGGCTATCGAGGTGCGTGGCGCGCGCGTGCACAACCTCAAAGACATCGATATCGATATTCCACTGGGAAGGCTTGTGGGCATTGCCGGCGTGTCGGGCTCGGGCAAGAGTTCGCTGGCGCTGGGGGTTCTTTATGCCGAGGGCTCGCGTCGCTATCTTGAGGCGCTCAGCACCTATACCCGCCGTCGTCTGACGCAGGCCGAACACGCCCAGGTGGACGAGGTTCTGCACGTGCCGGCGGCGCTCGCATTGCATCAACGCCCCAACGTGCCGGGCGTGCGCTCGACCTTTGGTACCATGACCGAGCTCAACAACAGCCTGCGTCTGCTCTTTAGCCGTTGCGCCCATCACGTGTGCCCGCATTGCGGGGCGCGTGTGGAGCCGAGCCTTAACGTAGCTGCGGGCCTGTCGCTCACGTGTCCGACATGCGGCCGCGAGTTCTACGCCCCGAGCGCCGAAGACCTTGCCTTTAACAGCGGCGGCGCGTGCCCTACTTGCGGCGGCACCGGTGTCATGCGCGAGGTGGACGAAGCGAGCCTGGTGCCCGACGAGTCAAAGACCATCAACGAGGGCGCGGTGCTTCCCTGGGGCACGCTCATGTGGGATCTGATGAAGCAGGTGGCTGGCGAGATGGGCGTGCGCACCGATGCGCCGTTTAACCAGCTCACTCCTCAAGAGCGCGACATCGTGTTCCACGGCCCGGCGGTTAAGAAGCACATTCTCTACGTTCCCAAAAATGGCGAGGGCGCCACGCCGCTCGACTTTACCTATTACAACGCCGTCTATACCGTCGAGAATGCGCTCGCCAAGGTCAAGGACGATAAGGGCTTAAAACGCGTTGCGCGCTTTCTGCGCGAGGGGCCATGCCGTGATTGCGGCGGCACGCGTCTTTCCGAGGCTGTGCGCCAGCCCCAGGTGCGTGGTGTCAATCTGGCGCAGGCCGCGGCCATGACGCTTGGTGATGCGATTGAGTGGGTGCGCGGGGTGCCCGCATCCTTGCCGACCGAGATGCAGCCCATGGCGACGGATATCTGCGATTCGTTTTTGGGCGCGGCCCGTCGTCTGGTCGACCTGGGTCTCGATTACCTTTCACTCGACCGCGCCGGTGCCACGCTCTCCACGGGTGAACGCCAGCGCGTGCAGCTTGCTCGCGTGGTGCGCAATCGATCGACAGGCGTGCTTTATGTGCTGGACGAGCCTTCGATTGGCTTGCATCCTGCCAATGTCGACGGCCTGGTGGGCGTAATGCGCGATCTGGTGGATGACGGCAACACCGTAGTTGTTGTCGACCACGATACGCGTGTGCTGGCGGAAGCCGACTACCTGGTCGAGATGGGCCCCGTCGCCGGAGCAGGCGGCGGTAACGTGATCGCTGCCGGTACGGTAGACGAGGTCGAGCAATCGCAGAGCAGCCGCATCGCGCCGTTTTTGCGCTCAGAGCCCAAGCGCTTGCGTCCGCAGGTGACTGACGACGAAATGTTCGACCAGGGCCATATCCGTATGGCGACCAATGCTATCCACACCGTTAAACCGCTCGAAGTCGATATCCCGCGCGGCCGTCTCGTTGCGGTGACGGGCGTTTCGGGCTCGGGCAAGACGACGTTGGTGCTCGAGACGCTCATCCCGGCGCTCAAGGCTCGGGCAACTGACGAGCGCCTGCCAAGCCATGTGCGCTGGGTCGACGCCGAGGGTATCGCACGCGCAAACCTGATTGACGCTACACCTATCGGCGCCAACGTGCGCTCGACGGTGGCGACCTATGCCGACATCCATGATGAGCTGCGCCGCGCCTTCGCCCGTACGTCCGAGGCTAAGGCAGCCGGCTACAAGGCGGGCGCCTTTAGCTACAACACCGGCGCCTTGCGCTGCCCTATGTGCGATGGCACGGGCTCTATATCGCTCGACGTGCAGTTTTTGCCCGATGTCGAGATCGTCTGCCCGGCATGTCGCGGTTCGCGCTACGCCGAGGCCGCCTCGCATATCCATCGCGAGGGCAAGGACGGGAGCCTGCTTACGTTGCCGCAGCTCATGGATATGAGTGTGGATGAGGCGCTCGACGCCACGGTGGGACTCAAGAAGGTTCAGACGCGTTTGCAGACCTTGCACGACCTGGGCCTGGGTTATCTCACGCTTGGCGAGCCCACGCCGGCGCTTTCGGGCGGTGAGGCACAGCGCCTTAAGCTCGCGAGCGAGATGAGCCGCGTGCAGGATGATGCCGTATTCGTGTTCGATGAGCCCACGATTGGCCTGCATCCGCTCGATGTTCAGGTACTGCTGAGCGTGTTTGACGGCCTCGTTGCCAAGGGCGCCACAGTTGTCGTGATCGAACATGACCTCGACCTTATCCGTAACGCCGATTACGTGATCGACATGGGCCCGGGCGGTGGCGACGCGGGCGGGCAAATCGTCTGCGCCGGCACGCCGGGCGACATCGCTGCCTGCTCCAAGAGCATTACCGGCCGCTACCTATAGACAATGCGACAAAGGGACAGCCCCTTTGCCTCATTGATGCCTATTTCACGCATTGAGCCGCGAGATAGTCGCGGAAGAATGGCAATTCAAATGCGACGAGCCCTCGTCCTCGTTCCCCGATGATGCCGGCATCTATCATTCGGCGTCGGTAGCGGGAGACCTGCTGCGGCGAACGCTTAAGGCGCTCGACAAGGTCGGCGGTGGTGGACTCTTCCTCGTCATCGAGCATGGCGATGAGGAATCGCTTGTCCTCTGCAGTGAGTTCCCGATAGGTTGCCGCGAGGATTCGGTCGTCCATCTCGTCGCGCGCGATTTTGATTCCCAGGTCAAAGTCGCGTGACGAGATTTCCTTCGAATCGCTTGTGAGATCCCAGGCACGGTAGCCTACGAGTTGCAATAGGAAGGGAAAACCAGAGATCGAGCGAACGGCTCTATCGATTCCCTCAGTATCTGCCAGGCGATCGTTTTCTTGGATTGTGCGAATCAAGGCCTCGCGTACGTCATAGTCGGCAATGCGACCCAGATGATATTGTTGGGCACGGCGAAGGAACGAGACCGTCTTGTGGTTCAGCAACGTCGAGACGTTATTGGGAAGTCCCGCCATGAGCAGGGCGACGCGTTTCCCATCGGTCACAAAGTGCTGATACGTCGCTGCGAGCTGAATCATCTCGTCGAGTGTCGGGTCCACCTCGTCAACCGTGACGAGCAGACCGGTGCCCGCCTCGTTGAGCTGGTCGATGATGTCGCTCATGCGATAACGCCAGGTTGAGGCATCGTGAACGCGATTGACCTCGATGCTGCCGAGCGGTGCAATTCCGAGACCGGTGACTTCGAAGTTGTGAGACGGGTCGATGAGATGACCTGCGGCACGTTTCGCCCCGAACTCGATTTCCTCAAGCATTCCCGGGAGCGCGGTCGCCTTTACGGCTATCCAGCCGTGGGATTCCGCCCTCGTCGCGAGCGACGACATGAGAGCGGTTTTACCGGTTCCACGCGCGCCTGAGAAGATCGAGGTCAATTCTGGGCGCCTACGCTGGCTCAAGAAGGCACGGTCCAAATCCCGAATAATCTGTTGTCTGCCAGCGAGATGGGCAGGAACCTCACCAAAACTGGGGGTAAACGGGTTTTCGAGGTATTCCACAATGCCCTCCTTTAGCGTCTCGGGTTAACTTCATTTTATTCTAGTTAATTTAAATTAAAAGTGATTAATTACGTTTAACGCTATGGCGGTCGAATGTGACAAAGGGACTGTCCCTTTGTCACATGCCGGCAAAGCCGGTCTGGCGGAGAGCTTCGTAGAGGACGATGGCGGCGCTGTTGGAGAGGTTGAGTGCGCTGATGCGGTAGTCGTCCGGGTTGACGAAGTTGCCGCAGATGTCTTGTTGAAGGATGGCCTCGTGGCCGTCCTCGGTATGCCCCAGCGACTCCTCGTGGGCTTCCCAGGCCTCGGCGTTATCGAGTGAGTCACAATCGCGCAGCATCGGGATGCGCTCGCAGCGCTCGGACGCCGCGGCAAGCAGCGGCTCGGGAATGCCCGAGCTCTCGCTGCCAAAGACCAAGTAGTCTCCATCGCGGTAGGTACTCTGCGCATAGGTGCGGCGTGCCTTTTTGGTCAGCAGATGCAGGCGCTCGTCGGCAGGGGAGAGGCCGTTGCGCGCAAGGAAATCCTCCCAGCCGGCATAGGTCGTCACGTCCAAGTTTTGCCAGTAGCCCAGGCCGGCGCGACGTACCGTCTTGTCATCGAGCGAAAACCCCAGCGGCTCCACCAGATGCAGGCGGGCGCCGGTGACCACGCAGGTGCGGCCGATATTGCCCGTATTGGCCGGAATCTCGGGCGCATACAGCACAATGTTGAACATGAATCTCCTTGGCTCAGAACGAAAAACCACCACGAAGGGCACAGTGCACCTTCGTGGTGGTTTGGCGGTTACGTAGGCGGACAAATGCCCGCTTGGATAAACCTAGGCGCGGTGCCAGTCGGTCAGACAGGCGTCGAGGGAGGCGATGAGCGCATCCTTGTCCATGTGACGGCCGATGATGCACAGGCTCGTCATGCGGTCGCCCGTCTCGTCGTCCCAAATCTGCATGATCTCGGGGTTCTCGTCGATAATCTTCTGCTTCTCGCCTTCGGGCGCCGAATCGACAAACAGGCCGTTCTCCATCAAGCGCATCTGGTGTCCGGCCTGCTCGAACATGTAGCACATGTCCGGATCGCCGGTCTGCCACAGCGGACCCTTGACGCGGATGACCTCGTCGGGCCACTCCTGCTCAACAAAATTGGTGAACTTCTGCAGGTCAAACGGCTTGCGGCGCGAGTACACAAAGGTCTCGATGTCGTACTCGAGCACCTCGGGGTCGTCGTGCTCCTCGGGATGCTCCATGGCCTCGATCCAGGCGGCGGAGTTGTAGGCGCGCATAAAGTCGAAGCGGTCGGTGTCGAGTAGCTCCTCCATGGGGACCTCGCCGTTTTGGGCCTCGACAATCACGGCGTCCTTCTGCAGGCTGCGCACGATGGCCTTGAGCTCGGCGATCTGCTCAGGGCTCACGGTATCGGTCTTGTTGAGGATCAGCGTGGAGCAGAATTCGATCTGCTGGATGAGCAGGCTTTCGATGTCGTCCTCGTCGATATCCTCGGCCAGCAGGTCGCGACCGCCGTTGAACTCGTCGTACATGCGGGCGCAGTCGACCACGGCCACGATGTTGTCGAGCGCGAGCTTGGGCTCGCCGACCACCTTGGCCTCGTCGCAGAAGCTCGAGATGGTGTAGGCGATGGGGATAGGCTCGCAAATGCCCGATGCCTCGATGATGATGTAGTCGAAGTTGCCCGAATCGGCGATGCCCTGCAGCTGGTTGGCCAGGTCATCCGAAAGCGTGCAGCAGATGCAGCCGTTGGTGAGCGGGATGAGGTCATCGGTCTCGGAAAGGCCGCCGTCGGCGATAAGGCTGGCGTCGACGTTGATCTCGC
>CAJLOU010000020.1 GCA_905208345.1 uncultured Collinsella sp. | reverse complement strand
TTCGCGCCCGTTCGCGGCTATCGTAGGGTTCGCAAAGATTTTCTGAGGCTCCACCCTTGGATTTGATAAGCCGCTGACATTGTGTCGGCGGCTTTTTTTAAAAAGAAAGGGCAATACCATGGCCGAGCTTGAGTCCCAACCACTGTCTGCCGAGGAGCGCGCCGAGTTGGAAGAGCTCCGCGCCGAGAAGGCTCGTCGCGAGGCCCAGGAAGAGGCACGCCGTGAGCGTGAGGAGCTGGCCGCTTTGCGCGCCGAGCGCGAGAAGGCCGAGGAGGCCGCTGCGAATGTTGCATTCGAGCCTGCGCCCGCGCCCAAGCCCGCGCCTGCGCCCAAGCCCGCCGCCGCGAAGCCCGCGCCCGCCGCACTCAAACCTCAGCCCAAAAAAGCCGCTCACCCCAAGCCCGCCGAGCCCAAACCGAGCCGTGACGAGATGACCTTTGCCCAGCGCATGGTCACCTCCAAGGAGCCTACGGGCGAGAATGAGATCCCCGGCATGGCTCCGGCTCAAAAAATCATCATCGTGCTCGCCCTCATCGCGTTTATCGTCTTTATGGTCTACACGATCACGGGCAGCATGGGCCTGCACTAACCTGTTCGCGCCGGGCTCCATGCCCGCACGTTCGCCTCGCCCAACCCTCAACCTCTGCACAACGCATCCGAAAGGTCGCCCCATGGCTTTGACCGACATCTCGCATCCTACCGACATCGCAATGCTCACCGATCTGTACGAACTCACTATGGCCCAGGGCCTGTGGGAGAGCGGCAAGGCCAATGAGCAGGGTTGCTTTACGGCGTTTTACCGCGACCATCCCTTTGGCAGCGCGTATGCCGTCATGTGCGGCACCGCCGAGCTGCCCGAGCTTGTCGAGAACTTGCGCTTTACGCCCGAGGACATTGAGTACCTCGCTTCGCTCCAGGCTCCGGCCGGCGGCGCGATGTTTAAGCCTGCATTCCTCGACTACCTGCGCAACTTCCGTGCGCACGTGAACATTGACGCCGTGCTCGAGGGCGAGCTCGTCTTTCCGCGCGAGCCCATGGTGCGCGTCACCGGCCCGGCGCTGGAGTGCCAGCTGCTCGAGACCGCGCTGCTCAACATCGTCGGCTTCCAGACGCTCGTCGCCACCAAGACGGCGCGCGTAGTACTGGCGGCCGATGGTCGCCCCGTCGCCGAGTTTGGCCTGCGCCGTGCCCAGGGTCCCGATGGCGGTCTGGCCGTCGCGCGCGCAAGCTATGTGGCCGGCTGCTCGTCCACGTCCAACGTGCTTGCCGGGCGCCGTTACGGCATCCCCGTCTTTGGCACACACGCGCACAGCTGGGTGATGAGCTTCGATTCCGAGCTCGAGGCCTTCCGCGCCTTTGCCAAGTCGAGCCCCAAGAATTGCACGCTGCTCATTGACACCTACGACGTGCGCGAGGGCTGCGAGCATGCCATTACGGTTGCCAAGGAGATGGAGGCGGCGGGCGAGCGCCTGTCGGCCATTCGCATCGACTCGGGCGACCTGGCTAAGTTGTCCAAGTATGTCCGCGGACGTTTTGACGCCGAGGGCCTGCCTTATGTGGGGATTTCGGTCTCCAACGACCTGGACGAGTACACGATTCAGTCGCTGCTCGACCAGGGCGCGCCCATCGATAGCTTTGGCGTGGGTACCAAGCTTGCGACCTGCTACGATCAGCCGGCGCTGGGCGGCGTGTACAAGCTTTCCGCCCGCCGTGCGAGCGATGCGGACCCGTGGACGCCGGTGGTGAAGCTCTCCGAGCAGCCCTACAAGCGCACGATTCCGGGCGTGCAGCGTGTGCGCCGCTATTACGACGGCTTTGGCGGCCCGGTCTGCGACATGATCTATGACGAGGATCATCTGGCGGGGGAGGGCGCCGCGCGCGGCAATACCCTCGTGGCCGTGAACGATGCCGCCCTGGTGACCGATGTGTCGGAGCTTGAGTATCGCGAGCTGCTGGTGCCGATTGTGCGCGATGGCAGTGCGGTAGCCCCGCGCGAGAGCATCGAGGACGCACGCGAGCGCTGTGCTTGGGCAATCGATCATCTGGACGCGGCTTTCAAGCGCTTCCTGTATCCGCAGACCTACGTGGTGGGTATGGAACAGGGTCTGGCCCAGGTGCGCGACGAGCTCGTACGTAAGAACATGGCCGCGGCTTCGGCCTTCCCCTGGGCAAAATAATCCGAAGGGGACGGAGGAAAACGGATCATTTTCGTCCGTCCCGCACCGGGTGCCCCGGCTGCTCCAGCTCGCCTGCCTGCTCAACACTCGATTGGTTTGACGTATGACGACTTCTTATAAAACGATGGTGGTAAAGATCGGCTCGTCCACGGTGGTGGGTGCCGACGGTAAGGTTAACCGCGCGTTTATCGGTGGCCTGGCCGATCAGGCCGCGGCCCTGCGCAAGCTCGGCTGGCGCTTGGTCGTGGTGAGCTCCGGCGCCATTGCCTGTGGCTATCCCGTTCTGGGTTTCGACCGCAAACCGGTCGGTGACCTGCCGAGCCTGCAGGCCTGCGCCTCGGCTGGTCAGTGCATCATCTCGTCGGCCTACGACGAGGAGTTCCATGCGCGTGACCTACTCACCTCGCTCGTGCTGCTCACGCGCCACGACACGGCGCGCCGTACGTCCTACCTGCACGCGCGCGACGCTTTGCTGCGCCTGGTGGAGCTGGGCGTGGTGCCGGTCGTCAACGAAAACGACACCGTCACCGTCGACGAGATCAAGTTCGGCGACAACGATACACTCGCGGCCCTCGTGAGCTGCTTGGTTTCGGCGGACCTGTGCGTGACGCTTTCGGACATCGACGGCCTCTACACCGCCAATCCGCATGAGGATCCGACGGCCGAGTTTGTCCCGGTCGTGCATAAGATCGATGCCAAGATCATTGCCTCGGCGGGTGATTCTTCGACCTCGGTGGGTACGGGCGGCATGATCACCAAGATTCGCGCGAGCCGCATTTTGATGACGGCCGGCATTCAGAGCGTGATTTGCTCGGGCGAGGAGCCCGATGCGCTCGTGCGCCTGGCCCGCGGCGAGAGCGTGGGCACGCTGTTTGACCCGCCGGCGGAGCGCCTGGACATTGCGCCGCGCAAGCTGTGGATCGCGCTGGGTGACAAGGCACATGGCTCGGTAACGGTTGACGACGGTGCCGCGAAGGCTCTGGTCAGCCGTGGTTCTTCCCTGCTTGCGGTGGGTATTCGCGAGGTCAATGGCGAGTTTGCCGAGGGCGATGTGCTCGATGTGTGCGATCCGAGCGGTATGGTTGTCGCCCGCGGTATCGCCGAGGCCGATTCGGACGTGCTGGAGCTTGCTGCCGGCCGCCGCCAGGACCAGATCGCCGGCAACCGCCTGCTGGCAGACCTGGCCGAGAAGCCCGCGATTCATCGAGACAACTTAATTGTCTTTGCCTAACGGGTCGACGCTGCGCGCCGCCCAGAGCGACAATTTGTCATTCAAAAGGCGAGGCATGACCATCAGGTCTATGCCTCGCCTTTTTCATGCCAACTTGTTCGCTCTGGGCGGCGCTCGCTTCTTTTGTTCGACCTACGATACAAAGCCACTCGCTTAGGGGCGTTTTCGCTTTCCGCCTTCTACCTGCGGTGGCCGTAACGCCGGCATATCGTAAGTTGCGGTGAAATAGTTCCTGTTTGGCGGCTTTAAAGCCTTTAGCAGTCCCTATTTCACCGCAACTCGTTGAGGCGGCGGGGTCCCACTGCCGGCGCTTGGGGACGTTCCTATTGTGCCGGCAGGTGGGGACACTCCTTTGCTAGAAGATCCGGCGCAGGTCTCCGCGGTTGAGGGCTTCGTCGAAGAGGTACTTGAATACCACGCTGCCGTGCAGGCCGTCGTGCTCGAACTCGTTGGTCACCCAGGCGTGCGAGTTGCCCATGCGGCTGAGCGTGTCGAGTTGCATGCCCGAGTCCACGTACATGTCGTCGAAATACACGGCGGCCTGGAGTGGCACCTCGTTGCAGGCAAGTCGCTGCGGGTCGTAGATCTTGTCCCAGCTTGTGTCTTCCATCAGCAGGTCCATCGCGGGCTTGAAGGGCTTAAGTTCGGGCATCTGCTCGAACATCCACGGGAACATGGCCTCGCCGGTAAACATGAGCGGGCGCGCGAGCGTGTCGAACTCGGCGCGGTGTGCCTTTTCCTCTGCCGCGGCCCAGCGAATGGGCATGGTGTCGCCATCGGCGTAGATGAACTCTTGCAGCGTCCAGTACAGCGGATTCGTGCGCGTGTTGGTGCGCTCGAAAGCGCGCATCAAAAAGCTATCGGATACTGAGGCACCGCAGCTCAGCGTGCCGTCGCTGTCAACAAACGCGTGATCGATAATCCAGTGCATGCGCTCAAAGCTCGGCTTCATGCCAAAGTCGCTGCCCATAAGCTGTAGGCGCTCCACCGTCATTGGCGAGCCGTCGGGCAGTACGGGCTTTTGCTCCTCGATCGCATCGGCCAGGGCTGCCACCCGCTCAACGTCGGCGGGGTAGCGGTCATAATACTGCTGCGTCTTGGCTGCCATGCGCGGGAAGGTGTGCGCGTAGACCTCGCTGGCGCTGGCCGGGACGTGGGGGATGCCACCACAGGTAAAGCTCGCCGCCACGCCCTCGGGGAAGAGCGACAGGTAGCTCAGCGTCAAAAAGCCGCCGTAGCTTTGGCCGAGCGTGACCCACGGCTTGCCGCCAAAGCCCACGAGGCGCAGGTACTCAAAATCGCGCACGATGGAGCTGGCGAGGTGGCGCTTGAGGAAGTCCGCCTGCGAGCGGGTCGAATCGGCGCCTGCCGCCTCGGCGCGCTCGCCCAGCGCGGCAATCGTACGCCCGTCTACGCAGTTGCTGCGTCCCGTGCCGCGCTGGTCGGGAAGGACCACGCGGAAGTGTTTGACGGCTTCTTCAATCCAACCGTCGCTCGTGGGCGAGAGCGGACGCGGGCTCTCGCCACCGGGGCCACCCTGCAAAAACAGGAGTAGCGGCAGATCGTCGTTGATGCGGTCGGGCGCGCAAACCACGCGGTAGAAGAGCTTGATGCTCTCGGGCGCGCCGGCGATGGGTGCCGGCATGGCGCCGCGGCGCATGGTGCTGCCGACGGCCAACAGCATCGGCTCCAGGCCGCGCCAATCCAAGGGGACGTCGATGCTGTGGTCCTCGACATAGAGGCCGGGGACGTGGTACGAAGTGATGAGCGCCATGTGATGCTTCCATTCATTGCGGTGTTTCGGGTTGACCAATTCTACCGCCGTCGGCGAGGATGCGCATAAATCGGCTACCATGGTTGGCAAACATCTAAGAGAAAGGGCCGCCCATGTCGGTCGATATAGCCACGTATGTCCACGATCTTGCCGTTGCCGCCAAGGCGGCGTCGGCCTCGCTTGCCACGGCGAGCAACGAGCAGCGCCAGGATGCCGTGCGCGCCATGGCCGCGGCGCTGCGCGATGGTGTCGACTCCATCGTCGCCGCCAACGAGCTCGATATGTCCGCCGCGCGCGATGCGGGGACCTCGGCGGGGCTCCTCGATCGCCTGTTGCTGACGCCCGAGCGCGTCGAGGGCATGGCCGCCGGCCTGGAAAAGCTCGCCGAGCTGCCCGATCCCGTGGGCCGCGTGCTCGACCACCGCGTGCTTGCAAGCGGCGTGGACCTCACCCGCGTGAGCGTGCCGCTGGGCCTGGTTGCCATGGTCTATGAGGCGCGCCCCAACGTGACGGCCGATGCCGCGGGCATCTGCATCCGCACCGGCAACGCCTGCATTCTGCGCGGCGGTTCGCTGGCCTATCACTCGTGCGCCATGATTTCCGAGTTGCTGGCCGATGCGCTCGAGGCCAAGGGTTTCCCGCGCGAGGCCGTCTCGATGATCGAGTCTACCGACCGCGAGGCCACCGGCGAGCTCATGAAGCTCCGCGGCATCGTCGACGTGCTCATTCCGCGTGGCGGTGCGGGCCTGATCCAGCGCTGCGTGCGCGAGTCGCTTGTGCCGGTGATCGAGACGGGCACGGGCAACTGCCATATCTACGTGCATGAATCCGCCGACTTTGACAAGGCGCTCAATATTATCGTCAATGCCAAGACCCAGCGCGTAGGCGTGTGCAATGCCGCCGAGTCGCTGCTGGTCGACCGTGCCGTGGCCGATGCGTTTTTGCCGGCGGTCGTTGCCGTGCTGCACGACCACGGCGTGCTCATTCACGGCGACGAGGCCACGTGCGCAGCGTGCGCTGACGCCGGTTTTGTGGAGGGCGATGACTTTGTTGCCGCAACCGAGGAGGACTGGGGCCGCGAGTATCTGGCGCTCGAGATGAGCGTGAAGGTCGTGGCGAACGAGGACGAGGCCATCGCGCATATCAACCGCTACGGCACCATGCACTCCGAGGCCATTGTTGCCGAGGACGAGGATGCCTGCGAGCGCTTCCTGGATGCGGTCGATGCCTCGGCCGTGTATGCCAACGCCAGCACGCGCTTTACCGACGGCGGCGAGTTTGGCCTGGGCGCCGAGATTGGCATTTCGACCCAAAAGCTCCACGCCCGCGGCCCCTTTGCCGCCGAGGCCCTCACCACCTACAAATACAAGCTCCGCGGTACCGGCCAGGTCCGTCCCTAAACCCCTCGTAAACGAAAACCACCACAAAGGGGACAGGCACCTTTGTGGTGGTTTTTGCTTGCTCACGCATTCGTTCGTTGCTCAAGTGTATCTAAGCATATTTTCGTTTAGCAATAGATGACATTTCGGCAGGTGGACGGCATAATCGGTGAGTAGATTCTCGCTGCTTTGCATGCACCGCGGCGGTATGTTTTGATATGAGAGCAAGGAGATGCCCATGTCAAGAAAACCGCGGCAGAAATCGCAGATTGGCCTGTATCATATTACGATGAGAGGCAACGGCAAACAGCTCCTGTTTGAGGATGATGAAGACAGGAAGCGGCTGCTGTCACTTGTTCGGTCCTCGGTATTACGATTCAACATCAAACTTATCGCTTGGTGTCTGATGGGCAACCATGTGCATCTTGTTGTAAGCGATCCCGATGATAACGTGAGCGAGGCCATGCATCTTGTCATGTCTTGCTACGCGACATGGTATAACCGTCGGCATGGGCATGTCGGCCATGTTTTTCAGGACAGATTTTCGAGCGCTCCTATTTTGAGCGATGAGTATCTTCTCGATGCTATTCGATATGTGCATTTCAATCCGCAAAAGGCCGGGATTTGTCTGTTCGATGAGTATCGATGGAGCAGCCATCTGGATTATGTTGAACGCGACCCGGCTATTGCGACGGTCGATTTAGCGTTTGTTCGCTTTGCGTTTCCGCGCGTTCGTGACTATCAGGCTTTTATGGGCGCATCGAATGGTGTGGTCGTTCGTCCACCAACGGGTGGGCGCATCGATGAGGATGAAGCCCTGGATGTGGGGTTATCACTGATTCGCTCGTTCGGTCTGAGCGAGCTTTCCGATGTCAAGGCTCTCGATAAAATCAAACGAAACGAGATTTTGGCTGCAATGCGGAGGGCCGGCCTTTCAATTCGTCAGATCCAGCGCCTGACGGGCGTGGGGGAGTGGTCAATTCGCAAGGCAGGTTAATCCCGATGCAAATAAAAACCACCACAAAGGTGCCTGTCCCCTTTGTGGTGGTTTTAGGTGGCGTGGGCGGTTAGGCCTGGAAGGTATCGCGGTCGGGGGCGAAGGACTGCATGGCCGCGATGGTGCGGTCAAAGAGTTCGGGTAGCTCCCAACCCAGCATCTCGGCGCCCTGCGTAATCACGTCGCGCGAACAGCCAGCGGCAAAGCGCTTGTCCTTGAACTTCTTCTTGAGCGACTTGGTCGTAAAGTCCATGACGCTTTTGCTCGGACGCATGATGACTGCAGCGCCGATCAGGCCGGTGAGCTCATCGCAGGCAAACAGGATCTTTTCCATCTGCAGCTCGGGTTTGGGCAGCGAGGTGTTGAAGTCGGACGTGTGCGTCTGGATGGCGCGAATGAGCTCGGGAGACGCACCTTCGCCCTCAAGAATCTCGGCAGCATAGATGGTGTGGTTCATGGGGTCGTCCTCATGCTCCTCCCAATCCAGGTCGTGCAGCAGACCGACGGTGCCCCAAAACTCCTCGTTCTCGGGGTCGAACTCGCGCGCAAAGTAGCGCATAGTGCCCTCGACCGTCTCGCCATGGGTGATGTGGAACGGGTCCTTGTTGTGCTCGTTGAGCAGTTCGAACGCGCGGTCGCGGGTGATTCCGGCGGTAAGCGGCTCTGACATAACAGACTCCTTGTGCTCGTGGGTATCGATAAGAATGAATACTACTAGAACACGAAAACCACCACAAAGGTGCCTGTCCCCTTTGTGGTGGTTTTTGGTGCGGATGGGTTAGTTGAGGGCGGCTTGGGCTAGGCGGGCTTCGGCGTCCTCCTCGGTGACACCCAGGGCCACGGCGAACTCCTCGATGGAGCGGCGCTTGGCTTCCTTGAGTACGCGCATGTAGTAAGAGCTGGGTTTTTTATCTGCTTCCTCGGCCTGGCGAATACGGTGCATCATGGTTTTTGCCACGCGGACCGTCTCGGGCGCACCCAGCTTGAGCTGCTGCTTAAAGTGCGTCTCCTCCAGCGAGCTGTTGCGCTCGGTAAAGGTGTCGCACTCCAGCTCGTCGTAGTGGCTCAGCAGGTGCTCGGCATCTTGCTGGGAGATGGCGGCATGCAAACGATCGGCCTGCGCCACGGGGTACATGAGGATCGTCTGCGCATGTCCCTGCTTGGTCTCGAGCAACAGCATGGGCTGCGGCGTGTCGTCCCTAAAACCGACGACGGTGCAGACTCCCTGACCCGGATGAATGACGTGTTGACCGATTGAGAACATGCTACCTCCAACTTATACGAATTCACGTATGTTAAGAATACCACGCTGACGTGCGTAAACCCTTACTTTATGCAGGAAAAGCACACAACTCCGATAGGTAAGAGTATTCGATAAAATGCACCACCCATTCATATGTTTATGCAGTTCCAACGCGTGCATAATCTGCAGGCAAACCGCCAACTTTGTACTGCCGCGCAGGAGCGGTAGTCAATTTTGTGCATATGCAATATCGATTGGCTTTACCCTGCGACAGTGCCCGTCGCTTGTGATAGAGTGCTACAAACTCTGGCTTTTGCCCTACGAGTGACCAAGAGCTCGGGGGCTTTAACACAAGGAGGATCTATGCCCGAGAAGATTGAAGAGCTGGTACGCGCTGCGCTTGCTGCGGCCCAGGAGGCCGGCGACCTTTCCGCATTTGAACTTGACGATTGCGCTATCGAGCGACCGGCTGACACTTCTCATGGCGAGTGGACCTCTACCATGGCCCTGAAGTCCGCCAAGCTGGCCCACTGCGCCCCGCGCAAGATCGCCGAGGCCATCGTTGCCCATATGCCCGAGGACCCCGCGATCGAGAAGGTCGAGATCGCAGGCCCCGGCTTCATCAACTTCTACCTCTCCGTTGCCGTCAAGAATGCCATCTTTGGCGAGGCTCGCGAGAAGGGTATGGACTTCGCTAAGTCCAACGTCGGTGGTGGCCTGAAGACCCAGGTCGAGTTCGTTTCCGCCAACCCCGTCGGCCCCATGCACATCGGCCACGGCCGCTGGGCCGCGCTGGGCGACTCGCTCTGCCGCGTTATGGATCACGCCGGTTACGACATCCAGCGTGAGTTCTACATCAACGACCACGGCTCTCAGATGAACACCTTCGGCAACTCCATCAGCACGCGCTATATGCAGCTTGCCGACATCATCGCCAAGCAGGGCGTGGATATCGACGAGGCTCACAAGCTGCTGATCGCAGACCGCGACGCCTTTGTTGCCGACGAGAACGACGAGCATCCCGAGACCCATCCGTACCAGGACAATTTTGCCGAGACCCTGGGCAAGGACTCCTATGGCGGCGACTACATTATCGACGAGGCCGCCGAGTTCTGGCGCACCGACGGCGATAAGTGGGTCGAGGCCGATCCTCAGGAGCGCATGGAGAGCTTCCGCGAGCGCGGCTATGTGAAGATGGTCGACAACATGCGCGACCTCTGCCACGCCGTCAATTGCGACTTCGATCGTTGGTACTCCGAGCGTTCGCTGTACGTGAAGGACACCGAGGGCGAGACCGCCGGCACCTCTGCCGTCGACCGCGCTTTTGAGAAGCTCGACAAGATGGGCTACCTCTACACCAAGGACGGCGCCCTGTGGTTCCGCTCCACCGACCTGGGCGATGACAAGGACCGCGTCCTGATCAAGTCCGACGGCGAGTACACCTACTTCGCCTCCGACGTCGCCTATCACTGGGATAAGTTCCAGCGCGTCGACCACGTCATCGACATCTGGGGTGCCGACCACCACGGCTACATCGAGCGCGTCCGCTGCGTCTGCGACGCTCTTGGCTATCCCGGCAAGTTTGAGGTTCTGCTGGGCCAGCTCGTCAACCTGCTGCGCAACGGCAAGCCCGTCCGTATGTCCAAGCGTAAGGGCACCATGGTGACCCTGCAGGAGCTCGTCGACGAGGTCGGTTCTGACGCCGCTCGCTACACGCTCATCTCCAAAAGCTCCAACCAGATGGTCGACTTCGATATCGAGGCCGTCAAGAAGCGCGACAACTCCAACCCGGTCTATTACGTGCAGTACGCTCACGCCCGCGTGTGCTCCATCCTGCGCCGTGCCGCCGACGTTACGCCCGAGCAGGCTGACGAGATGGGCATGAAGGCCGTTGCCGCCAAGGCCATCGGTGAGAACGTCGATTACTCGCTGCTGACCGACCCGACCGAGCTCGCCCTTTCGCGTAAGCTCAACGAGCTCACCGACCTGATTGCCAGCTGCGCTCGCGACCGCGCCCCGTTCCGTCTGACGCACTTTGCTGAGGAACTCGCCGGCGACTTCCACAGCTTCTACGCTGCCTGCCAGGTTCTGCCGAGCGAGGGCCGTCCCGTCGACCCCGAGCTTTCGCGCGCCCGTCTGGCCGCTTGCGACGCCGTTCGCGTGACGCTCGCCCTGGTGCTCACCCTCGTTGGCGTTTCCGCGCCCGAGCAGATGTAATCTGCGGGTCATTTGACCGTACAGACTTGGTTTAACTAAGCCTTGAAAGCCCGATCTCCCACGGAGGTCGGGCTTTTTTGCAAACGCCGACGTATTGACGAATTTGGAACTGCTGGAAATACGAAACTATGCCGGTTTACTACGATGAATTGAGATATTCCAACCACGCCGGCTTTTAGCTAAAAAGTGCAAGGCATCTACCTGCGGTTTTAGTTCAACAAGTTTCGGAGTGGTCGCGGTTGAGCGATTCATCGTAGTAAACCGCCATAGTTTTGGCGGAGGCAGTCAGATTTGTGGGCGGTAAACCAAAGAGTGTCCCTTTTGAATAGTCGTTTAAGAACGTCCCCAATGACTAAGTTGCAGGTGGCGGCGGTTGTGTTACACTAACGCTGCGTATATGACGCAAATATCTCGATACAGATCAATGATGTCCGTCGGTATTTGACGGAGCTAGACTGTTTAGCCGCCCTGAAGGTTTATGCAGGGAGCATGTGATCACAGGGCTTGAAAAGAAAGTTGAGCAAACACTGTGTCTGATCAACAGCAAGAAAACGAAATAACGACGACGCAAGCCGCTCCCGCTGCACCGGTTGCGTCGGACCAGGTCGCGGTGCCCGCGCATGCCTCGGCTCCTGAGACGCCTAAGGCTGCTTCGACGCCTACGCCTGCAACGGCTGAGAAGGCCGTGCCTGCAACTGGTGAGGAGGCTGCTCCGGCAAAGCCCAAGCGTACGCGCCGCACGGCCAAGCCTGCTGCTGACGGCGAGGAGGTCACCAAGCCCAAGCGCCGTACCACGCGCATGACGCGCGTCAAGCGCACCGTTGCAGCTGACTCCTCGGCGCCGATTTCCGATGAGGTCGCGCAGGCACGTGCGTTGGCGCAGATTAGCGAGGCTCAGGTGGTGCGCGCCCGCCGTCGTGCTGCCGAGCGCGAGGCCGCGGCTCTGACCGAGCTTGCAGCCCCGTCTGTGCCCGAGACCCCTGTCGCCGACCAGCCGACCGAGAAGTCGGTACCGCGCACACGCCGTCGCACGGCTGCTAAGGCCGAGCAGGTTGCCGATCAGGTAACCCCCGAGCTCACTGAGGCTTCGGTCCGTTCCGCGGCAGGGGAGGGCACATCGCCTGTTGAGCCCGCTGCGCCTGTCGAGGCCAGCGAAGTTCCCGTTGTCGATCCGGCTTTGCGCCCGCACCGTCGCGGTCGCAAGCCCAAGGCCTTCGTCGAGGCCGAGAAGGCCGCAGCCGCAGCCGCCGCCGCTCGGGATGCTTCGGCGACCGCCGAGTCTGCAACCGCCGCCGACGCGCCCGTCCAGGATGCTACGACTTCCGAGGCCGCTCCCGCCGATGTCGAGCCCGCCGACCTCCGTCCCGGTCGCAGCCGTCGCACTGCTGCTAAGCGCACGTCCAAGGCTAAGGCTGCCAAGAAGGTTGCGTCCGAGGATTCCGCCGAGACGACCGCCGATGCATCGACTGACGCCGCCGAGCCCCAGGACGTCGAACAGCCTGCGTCTGAGAAGCCCAAGCGCGGTCGTAAGAAGTCCGCTAAGGCCAAGGCGTCCGAGCAGCAGGCCGAGGCCGAGCTGCAGGGCGATTCCAAGGCCGAGGCCAGCGATGATACTGCGGCTAACGCCGATGCCGCCGCAACCGATGGCGCCGCGCCCGCCGAGGCCGAAGACGGCGCTCGCCCCAACCGTCGCCAGCACAAGCGCAACGACGAGCGCAACGAGCGCAAGGACGAGCGCAACAACGACCGCCGCAACCGCCAGCGCGATCGCAAGCAGCGCAACAAGGAGCGTAATGCCGCTCCCACCGAGCCCACGCTTTCGCGCGAGGAGCTCGCGGCCATGAAGGTCGCCGAGCTGCGCGAGAAGGCCAAGGAGTTCGAGATTGAGACGACCGGCAAGAAGAAAGCCGAGCTCGTCGAGGAGATCTACGTCACCGCCGCGAAGGCCGAGGGCTTCCGCGACATCAAGGGCATCCTGCAGATTCGTCCGGACAGCTCCGGTATCATCCATGCCCATGGCTACATGAAGTCCAACGACGACGCCTTCGTGCCCGCCTACCTCATCCGCTCCGCGCGTCTGCGCACGGGCGACGTCATCGAGGGCTCGCTTCGTCCTTCACGCGGCGGCGACAAGCGCGCCGGCCTCGCCAAAATCACGACCGTCAACGGTCTAGACCCCGAGCAGATTCGCAACCGCCCCAAGTTCGGTGACCTCACCCCGGTCTATCCCAACGAGCCGCTGCGCATGGAGCATGGCAAGGACTCCATTACCGGTCGCGCCATCGACATCGTGTCGCCGATCGGCAAGGGTCAGCGTGGCTTGATCGTGTCCCCGCCCAAGGCCGGCAAGACCACAATCCTCAAGAAGATCTGCCAGTCTATCTCGATTAACAACCCCGAGGTGCACCTCATCTGCCTGCTCGTCGACGAGCGCCCCGAAGAGGTTACCGATATGCAGCGTTCCATCAAGGGCGAGGTTGTGGCGTCGACCTTCGATATGCCCGCCGACAACCACACTCGTGTGGCAGAGCTCGTCATCGAGCGCGCCAAGCGCATCGTGGAGCTGGGCGGCGATGTCGTGGTGGTGCTCGACTCCATCACGCGTCTTGCCCGCGCCTACAACTTGGCGGCGCCCGCCTCAGGCCGCATCCTTTCGGGCGGCGTCGATTCGGCGGCACTGTATCCGCCCAAGCGCTTCCTGGGCGCAGCCCGTAATATCGAGAACGGTGGCTCGCTCACCATCCTGGCCTCTGCCCTCATCGACACCGGTTCCAAGATGGACGAAGTCATCTTCGAGGAGTTCAAGGGCACCGGCAACATGGAGCTTAAGCTCGACCGCGACTTGGCCGATCGCCGCATCTTCCCAGCTATCGACCCCGTTGCCTCCGGTACGCGTAACGAGGACCTGTTGGTTGACGAGCAGATGCGCCCGTTTGTCTTTGGCCTGCGTCGCATTCTTGCCGGCATGAACAACACCGAGCGCGCAGCCGCATCATTTATCAAGGGTCTTAAGGGCACCAACACCAACCAGGAGTTCCTGGTGCGTTCGGCCAAAAAGCACAGCGACTACGAGCAGACGTTCTAGGTTGTCATCCACACGCAGCGTTAATCATCAATGCGATAAAGGGTCGGGGCTTTGAGCCTCGGCCCTTTTCTATATCGCCGCTTCGCACTTATTTTTGACCATAAGACTTGCAAGCAGCAGGTTTCCCGCTTCAATCCGACATCGTCGCTTGCAATCGACAGGGCGGTTTCGCATAATAGCTTTTAAGCTTCGCGACGGAAAACGCAGATGAAACGAACCATATACCGTTGCTTTGGGGCATAGCCCCGCTTCATCTTCTCTCGCGCAGCCAACTGAATGATGCGATTTGGGTGCTGGAAGATGGGGAGAGCTCATGGCTTCTTCTGATGCAACACAACGAGCAGTCCTTGCCGGACTTTCGTGCGGGATCGGCCTTGCCGCTCCCGTGGTTATGTATGCCGCGACGCTGCCGTTTTCGTCGGTGAACGAGACGGTCGTGGCGGGTGCGGTTCCCTTCGCCGTGGGCGCAGTGGCGGGCGTGGGTATCTATGCCGCCTCGCTGGGTATCTCCGAGTATCGTGCGCAGCGTGAAGAGCGTCTGTTCCAGCCCGATGCCATGGGCGGTGCCGCCAATCTCAATCAGCATCAAAGCGAGTTCAAGACCGCCTCGATTCCAGCTCAGCAGCAGGATGCGACTCCTTACGCTGCGGCTTCTGCTTCTCAGGCTCAGGCGGAGCAGTCTACCTCGGCATTCCTTTCCGGCCTGACTGGTGCGTTCCAGCGCCGTCATGCCGATGATGGTGTCCCTACCATCGCTCGAGCCGCAGATGCCATGGACGAGGACGCGGCTTGGTCCATGATCGACAGTATGCTCGACGACGATTCGCCGGTGAGCTGCGACCCTGCACACTCGCGCGACGTCTATCAAGTCGCCATCGACGAGCTCACCAACGGCGGGCAGACCGGCTCCTTCAATCGCGACGACATCGCCGCCGCGGCACGCGCCGTGTCTGGCTCCCAGGCCGCCCCTGCGGGCAGCACGGCGGCTTTCGTGGCACTCGTCGCCAACGCGGCAGCCAATAACGCCTACAACGCTACCTCGGCGGACGCGAACGCTTCTGCCGACAATTCGTACGTTGATGAAGCCATGACTGCGGACGAGGAGGCCGTTGCCGCCCGCCGTGCCGCCGAAAGCTCATTGTGGGGCGCTCCTGCCCAGCAGCAGGCGGCTGAGGCTGTGCCGTACAATGCAAACCTCGCCAGCATGCCTATCATCTCCGGTGCCGCGGACATCGATCTCGATGACCTCGATGAGCCTGCAGCCATCACCGCATCGATTGATGCCCAAGATCGCATCGACACCGGCGACCTTCCGGACGCCTCGCTCGAGGTTGATGTTCCCATGGCCGATTACTCGGGCCACGAGGGCATGTGGGCCGCCGCCACCGCGATTCTGGATGAGATTGACGAGCCTGCTCCTGTTGCAGCCCCCGCTCCCGTCGCTGCCCCTCAGCCTGCTGCCCCCGCCTATGTCGGCCGTCACAGTGCTGTGTTCCCCGAGGATACTGCCCGCATCTCGCGCGAGAGCATCGAGCGGGCCGAGGCTATTGCCGCCGGCATTATGGAAAACCGTCGTCACGAGCGCGTCAATCAGATCCTCGAGGAAGAGATCGAGCGCCTGCAGTCCTCTACCGCCAAGCGTACGGGCCGTGCCTATCTGAGCGTTATCGAGGGCGGTACCGCCAGCTTCGCGCCGCTCCGCGCGGAGGCATAACTTCTGTATGGTTAAGATCAATCGAAAATGGGCGGTTGTTACCTGCCTGATGGCGCTCTTGATCTGGGGCAATTCGCTGGTTCCCGGCTCGGGGTCGGGCTCGCTGAGCCTAACGGTCATGGAAGCTATCCGCGGTTTCCTGCACGGCGTGGGACTTCCATATGAATGGGTGACCAACTTTGTTGTTCGCAAGTGCGCGCATTTTACCGAGTATATGGTGCTCGGCATCCTGGCAACGCACGCCTTTGATTTTGAGGGCCGGCGCACCTTTGACGTGCTGCTGCCCACGGCGGTGTTCCTGCTGCTGATTCCCTCGATCGACGAGACGATTCAGCTCTTTGTGCCGGGACGCGCCGGCATGATCACCGATGTGATGATCGACTGCTGTGGAGCGGCAACGGGCGTTGTGCTTCAATATCTCTTACGGTGGCTGATGTGCGCCAAAAAAGCCGCCTAGGACGTATTGTTTGGTCCTAGGCGGCCTTTTTTATTTGAGGGGTTATATGAGGCGTGGTGGCGTCGTTCCGTAGGTTGGATTTGCCGAGCGCGCCACGCCCTGTGGGTGCGTCTGCTACTGAAGCGCCTGTGCGCCCAGGGCCAGGCAGCCCATGATGCCCTGCTTGCCCTCGAGGCTGTTGTTGACAATATAGGAATCGATGTCGTTGACCTCGGGCGTGACGATATAGCCGTTGAGCATCTCGGCGCACTTTTTGCGTGCGAGCGGCACGATGGGGGTGTGGTCGGCCACGCCGCCGCCGATGATGATCTTTTGCGGTGCGTAGCACAGCGTGTAGGTCATGAGTGCCTGTGCCAGATAGCCTGCGAGCAGGTCCATGGCCTCCGGGTCATCGGCCATGTCTCCGGCGCTCTTGCCATCCCAGCGCTTTTTAACGCCAGGGCCGGCGATGAGGCCCTCGAGGCAGTTGTCATGGAAGGGGCAGGCGCTATGCTCGCCGATGGTGTCGCGCGGGTCGCGCGTGACCAGGATGTGGCCGGCCTCGGGATGCATCATGCCGTGCACGAGCTTACCGCCCGAGAGCACGCCGGCGCCCACGCCGGTGCCGATGGTCAGGTAGACCACGTCGGTGAGGCCCTGGGCGCAACCAAAGGTGACCTCGCCCAAGCAGGCAACGTTGACGTCGGTGTCGTAGCCACAGGGAATATTGAGCTCGTTTTGGATGGTGCCCAGCAGATCAAAGTAGCGCCATGCCGTTTTGGGCGTCTCCAGGATCTTGCCGTATTGGGGCGACGCGGGGTTGACTGCGGTGGGGCCAAAGGCGCCGATGCCCAGCGCGGTGATGCCCTTGTCGGCAAACCATGCATTGACGGCCTCAACGGTCTCCTGCGGGGTCGTGGTCGCGATCTGCTCACGCTCCAGGACCGTACCGTCTGCATAGCCCGTGGCGCAGACCATCTTGGTGCCGCCGGCCTCGAGCGCTCCGATAAGCTGCTGTTCTGCCATAGTATTCCTCTCTCTGGGACGAGTCGCTCCGTGACTAGAGTATAGGGCTCTAAACTATTTAAGAAAGCGTTATAAAAAGAAGCCTCGCAACGCGGCGGGCGGTGCGGGGCTTCTTTGGTTGCTTTAGTTGCCGGGCCGTCCTTACCCGCGCGGCTTGATTTTATCACGTAGCGACTTGAGGTTCTCCAGCGCCGCGTTAAGCGTCTCGTCTCGCTTGGCAAAGTGGAAACGAATCAGATGGTTGACGGGCTCGCGGAAGAAGCTCGAGCCGGGCACGGCGCCCACGCCCACCTTTGAGGCCAGGTCCTTGCAGAACTCGAGGTCGCTGTCGTAGCCAAACTCAGAGATATCCATCATCACGTAGTAGGCGCCCTGCGGTACGTTGTGCTTAAGTCCGATACTATCGAGCCCTTGGCAGAACAGGTCGCGTTTGGCGGTATAGAGGTCAAGGACCTCATCGTAATAGCTGCCGTCGAAATTGAGGGCGGTGACGACGGCTTCCTGCAGGGGAGCGGCGGCACCCACGGTGAGGAAGTCGTGGACCTTCTTGATGCGCTCGGTGATCTTGGCCGGGGCAATGGTGTAGCCAAGACGCCAGCCGGTGATGGAGTACGTCTTAGACAGCGAACTGCAGCTGATGGTGCGCTCGAACATGCCGGGCAGCGTGGCCATATAGACGTGCTCGTGGGGCGCGTAGACGATGTGCTCGTATACCTCGTCGGTAATGCAGTAGGCGTCGTACTTTTTGCAGAGGTCGGCGATAAAGGTGAGCTCCTCGCGCGTAAAGACCTTGCCGCAGGGGTTGGAAGGGTTGCACAGGACGATGGCTTTGGGGTCGTTGTCGCGGAAGGCCGCCTCGAGTGTCTTGCGGTCAAAGTCAAATGTGGGTGGGTTGAGCGGCACGTAGATGGGCCCGGCACCCGAAAGGATCGTGTCGGCGCCGTAGTTCTCGTAGAACGGCGAGAAGATGACGACCTTGTCGCCGGGGTTCGTGACCGTCATCATGGCGGCCATCATGGCCTCGGTGGAGCCGCAGGTGACTACGATATTCTCGTTGGGGTTCACCGGCATGCCCATAAAGTGCTCCTGTTTGGCGGCGAGCGCCTCGCGCATGGCCTGGGAGCCCCAGGTGATGGAGTACTGGTGATAGAGCGGCTTGGGATCGGCGGCGATGGTGCTCAGGCTGTTGAGCAGCTGCGCCGGGGGATCGAAGTCGGGGAAGCCCTGCGACAGGTTGACGGCGCCATACTTGTTGGAGATGCGCGTCATGCGGCGGATGACGGAATCGGTAAACGTTGCCGTGCGGTTGGAGAGTTCTTTCATGCCGGTCCTTTCGAGCATTTGCAGTGGGGCAAGTTTACTCCTATGGAACTGGTGGGATTTGCTCGAAATGGTCTCGAAAAACTCTTTTCAAAATTCTTGAAAATTGGGGCTTGCATCGCGTGGCGTTCCTTGCAATAATAGTCGAGCGCGAAGCGCACAGGACACGGTGGGTGTAGCTCAGTTGGCTAGAGCGACGGGTTGTGGTCCCGTAGGTCGAGGGTTCGAGTCCCTTTACCCACCCCAGTTCTTGCTTCGTGTTGATATCGGGTCGTTAGCTCAGTTGGTAGAGCAGGGGACTCTTAATCCCAAGGTCCAGGGTTCGACCCCCTGACGGCCCACCAAAGCATGTTAAAGAGACTGGCTTCGGCTGGTCGCTTTTTTGTTGACCTCGCATGGGGTCGAACCCGAAAGGGCACAGCCGCTTTCACAGATCGAGCCTACCCTGGGGATCGGTAAAACCGTCAGTACCCTCCTTGAGTTTCTTCTCGTCTGCCTTCACGCGACGCTCGAGCTTTTTTGTATCCTCGGCAGGTGGTAGGTTCTCGGGGACAATTCCGCGGTCGATGAGGCTGCCACGCACGCTTGTGTTGTTCTCGACGTGCTCTTGCTTGATCTGGTCCAGGCCGTACAGGTCGTGTTCCTCGGCGTTGAAGGCCGTCATCGAGTTCGTAAGGTCCTTTGCTTTGATGAGGACATCGGCTAACCTGTCCGCCAATGCCGCGCTCTTGGGTACGCCGAGCTGATGTTTCATTTCCGCCGTGCTTCTGCCGCCGAATAACGCCTCATCGCCCTTCGACTTGATGATCGCGAATCCTTTGGAGTCCACGCCGCGTTTGAACGCAATACCCGAGAGCTGTTTCTCTGAATCGGATAGCGAGTGGCGCGCCTGCAAGCGCTGAATCTCTGCGAAGCGCTGCTCTATGAGCTCTTGGCGGCGCGTCTGCACGGCAAAGTATGCCTGGGCGAGCGCGATCTCTGGCTTGTTTGAATCTCCGTTCTGTGCGATTAAATAGCATGCATAGCGCGTAAGTTTGTAGTCTTTAACCGCGCGAGCGGCGACACCGGCAGTTACCATTTTCGTGGTGTCACGAAAATGGGAATCAACTGGAGTTTTGTTTGTTTCGCATGAGACTGTTGCCCTCTTAACAACTTCGGCGAAGTTCTCCCATCGAGTATACCCCATGGGTTCCATTAAATCGCGTGCGAGCCAATACTCAACGCCGTCTTCCACATTGGCGTAGCTATCAAGTTTGACACGCCACTTCTCGATATCACTACTGTCCATATCTCCTCCTCGCTGGTCTATTGTCTGTGCGGGCTTTGCCCGCTCTGTATTCAGAATTAGGATACGCTGCCGTGCGGACACGAATAGGCCCCGTGCCACCTCGAGCTCACGGGGCCCATGGATATCGATTGGTTGTGTTCTGCTTTAGATAGGTGTCCGGTTTAATCCGCTCGATAGTGCGACCCGAGACTTTCAGTTCGCTTGCGCATGGCTTTGACCATTTCCTGTGCTAGTTGAATCTGCGACTGAAGGCGGGCGAGGGCTGCGATCTCGCTGTCCTGGGCTTTCTGTGTGCTCAAGGTCGTTGCCTCTGTCTTCAAGCCCTCAAGCTCGTGTAGTGCCTCGGATAGGCCCGTCTCGGTGCGGTTGATCATGCAATGGGTACTCATCGTGTGCTTAAGGCTGCGTGTCAAGCGTTCGGCGACTGTTGTGGCAATGCCGTACTGGGGGAGGGCGATATCCGCCTTTGGGGCCACCTCAGGTTCATTCTGTGCTGTCTGGGCTGCCGATGTGCCCGCGATGCGCCCAAACACGATGCCGTTGGCGCTTGACAGGCCACCAATGCGATCGGCCCCGTGCATGCCGCCTGTCGCCTCGCCACAGGCGTAGAGGCCCTCGACGCCCGTGTACGCGGTCTTGTCGATCCTGATGCCGCCGTTGGCGGCGTGGGCATACATCGCAACGCGCATCTCGTCAGCCGGGGCGATGCCGTGCTCGTCTTGTAGCCAGGTGGCAAAGGTTTGCACAAACTCGGGAACGTCCTCGCGGGGGAAGTTGTAGTGGAGTGCCAGGCCTTCGGCACCCGCTTGATCGATGGCAAGATCGATGGCGCGGGACGCCAAGCGCGAGGTGAAAGGACCATATCCGGAGCGCTGCTCAAGCAGGTCGTCCAGTTTTTCGTCGGCAATATCGACCGGCTGGTCGAACTTGACGTAGCGCCAGGTCTTCTCGTTAAAAACAAGGTTGCGCTTGGGCTCGATGAAGCCGGGCATCATCTGCATGAACTCTATATTAGTAAGGGACGCACCGTGCGCCAGCGCGATGGCCTGCGAGGAGCTGAGCACATCAGCCGACGTAAGGCTGCGCTCGAACAGGCCGCCTGTGCCACCGGTTGCGATGATCGTGGCCTTGGCAGCAAAGGGCACGATTCGATTTTCGGTGAGGTCGTAGAGCACGGTTCCGATGATTCTGCCGTTCGTGTCCTCAACAAGGTCGATAAGCTCATGGCGGGGGAGCAGGCGAATACCGAGCGACTCGATCCGGGTCGTCAGAGCGTCCTCAAGCGGCTTGCGGGTGAGGCCGCGCCACATGCGCGTCTTGTGGTCAAAGCAGGGGATAAACTGCTTTTGCTGAGCGCTCTCAGCGCTTTGCGGACGCTGGAGCTCAACGCCCAGGTCTTGCTCGAGCCATTCAATTGCCTGGGGAATGCCGTGGACAAACGTCTGGACAAGCTCGGGGTCGGCGACGCCGCCACCGACGGTCTGGATGGTGTCGATGAGGTCTTGTTCGTCGTCTTGGTTAACGGGTCCGATAAGCCCCAGGCCCCAGGTTCCGGGGAAGAAGCTCGATCCACTCATAGTCTTGCCGGCGCTTGCCACAGCGACGGTTGCGCCCGTGCGTGCCGCTTCGATGGCGGCACAAAGGCCCGCAATGCCAGATCCAATTACCAGTACATCAGTCGATTCCATCGGATTCCTTTCTCGTCCGGCGCATTGTCGCACGGGTGATCGGCAATGGGGCCGCAAAGACCCGGCAAATCGGTAAAGGGTAAATATGGCAGGTGGGCGTCATGGACGCTCTGACGCTCCATCTCTTCACATCTCGTATTTCGCCCCAGCTGATATACCGGCATTAGCTACCCTGCGCCAGCGCAAACAAAAAGAGCCGCTACCTCGAAAGGTAGCGACTCCAAAGCTCAACTATATGAGCATCGCGCGGGCGCGATTAGGCCTTGAGGGCCTCCTCGACGGCGACAGCGCAGGCGACGGTGGCACCAACCATGGGGTTGTTGCCCATGCCGATGAGACCCATCATGTCGACGTGCGCAGGCACGGAGGAAGAACCGGCGAACTGGGCGTCGGAGTGCATGCGGCCCATGGTGTCGGTCATGCCGTAAGAGGCAGGGCCGGCGCCCATGTTGTCCG
>CAJLOU010000019.1 GCA_905208345.1 uncultured Collinsella sp. | reverse complement strand
CGTTCGTCGACCATTTGCGCTATGAGGTCCACTGCGATGTGGCGGTGGTCGACCGTCCCGAGGACATCGACGAGGACGTCATTAAGATTGCGTTTCAAACGCCCGAGACAGAGCAGCCGGCGGCGTTGGAGTATTTTGCGCGTCGCTTTAGCGACCGGGTCGATGTGATGACGTCGGGAACCGAATGGACCGACTTTATCGGCTTTGATTCGGGCAAGGGGTCCGCGCTTGCCGATTATGGTCGCGCGCTGGGGATCTCACCTAACGAAATGGTGGCGTTTGGCGATAACGAAAACGACCGCGACATGCTCAACGTGGTGGGCCATCCCTATCTGATGGAGAGCTGCAATCCCAGCATGCGCGGTGTCAATGACCGTGTCCGTTACGTGCACACGGTCGAAGAAGAACTGCGCCGTCTGCTCGCCGAGTAGGTTTTCGGGACATACCTAGAAATGTGCTGTTTGCTGTAGCGGATGGGCAAGTAGATTTGCAGGCATGTCTCAAAGACTACTGGCAGTTGGGGCAGAGTCCCTCAAAGATGGTGTAGTGCGAGGTGACGTTCCAGCCGATTTGCTCGGATGCCCTGGCGTCGAGCTGGGTATCGAAGGGGAGTGGCACGTCGATGACGCGGCTGCACGAGGTGCAGATGATATGCGCATGCGGCTCGATGGTGCGATCGAAGCGACTCCCGCCCGGCGTCTTGATCGAGAGGATTTCTCCGGCATCTGCCAAGAGATTGAGATTGCGGTAGACCGTGCCGCGGCTGATCTTGTCATCCTGTTCGCGCACGGCGTTGTAGATTTCGTCGGCGGTGGGATGGTTATAGCTTTGGCGCACGGCGTCAAGAACCAGCTTTCGCTGCTTGGTATTCCTTCTTTGCACCGCCATGCGCCTCGCCTCTTTTCTATTAACGGTCGTAGGTAAATGATACCGTATTTAGCACACAATACTAATAATGAGGACTGAAACCGTCTTCATTGGCAAGTGGGGTTCGGACCTGGGCGTCTACGAGGCGAAAACGCGTTCCCATGCGCTCGTAGGAGGCATGAAGCGCCTCGAGATGAGATAGGATATTTGCCGGAGCTCCCTGTATCTCCATCTCGACTGAGCCGTCTTCCATGTTACGCACCCAGCCGGTGAGCGCGCGTGCCTGCGCGAGGTTGGTGTTGGTAAAGCGAAAGCCAACGCCCTGGACTTGCCCCGCCCAGCGCAGGAAATAGCGCAGGGGAGTGTCTTGAGTGGCCCCGTCGCTTGCGAGCACAGTAAGCCTGCGGCGCAGCTCGAGCTCGACGTTTGATGGTTTTTGAGGCTCTCGACTGCCGCCGGTGACACTGGAGAAGAACGTATCGAAGAGGCCCATCGCTATGCCTGCTTGCCTGCGTCGGCCGGGAAGGTTATGCCGGCCTGCTGGCGCACGGCATCCATGATGCGCAGCGAGACGAGCGTGACATCGCGGTAGTGGCCAAGCTCGTGGCGTCCCGCCGGGGTCTCCCAAATCTCTTCCTTAACGTTATCGATGCCGCCGATGGCGGTGATAAAGTCTGTGAGTTCGTATTCCATAGTGTTGCTCGATTTGGGCAGGTCGAGCACGCGGCCGTTGTCGCCCTGTTCGCGCGGTGCCTCGGTCGCCGAGCCGCGTACGACGTCGCCGCGATAGTCGATGCGGACGTTGCGGGGCGTGGACAGATGGTCGATCTGGATAGTGCCACGCTCGCCTTCGATCTGCGAGGGCAGCAGGTCATTCGTAATTTTGGAGTGCGCGAGCTCGACGGAGATACGGCCACCGCCGTAGCTGGCGAGGATGGAACCGCAGCCGTCGATGGGGCCGTGCGTGAGCTGTCGCGTGGTGGGGTCGAGCAGAGTAGCCATGCTCGTAAGGCCGGAGGGCATGCCGAAAATCTCGACCATGGGCTCGACGGTGTAGACGCCAATGTCCATGAGGGAACCCGATGCCATATTGCAGTCGAAGATATTGGTGGCGCGTCCCGCGAGAATCTCGTTGTAGCGCGAGGAATATTTGCCAAAGCGCAATGAGGCGCGGCGGATGGGCGCAATTTCGCTCAGAGCGTCCTCGATTGCGTGGAAGGCGGGATCGTGGAGGGGACGCATGGCCTCGAGGGCCACGACACCTGCTGCCTCGGCAGCGCGGAAGACTTCCAGCGCCTGCGCTTCGGTGGCACAGAAGGGCTTCTCGACGATGACATGCTTGCCACCGGCGATGCAGGCAAGGGCCTGCTCGTGATGGAGCGCGTTGGGGCTGCCGATATAGACGGCGTCGACGTCGGCAGCGGACGCAAGCTCGTCAAGCGCGGTGAAGTTACGCTCGCCGCCGTGCTTAGTGGTGAAGGCGGTACCGCGATTGGCATCGCGCGAGAGCGTGCCCACAAACGCGGCTTGGTCGTTGGCGTTGACGACCTGGATAAAGTCGTCGGTAATCATGGATGTGCCGATGGTCGCTATACGCAGCATGTATCCCCCTCGTGCCGTTCGGTTTACAGGATGAGTGTAGCGCGAGGGGGCAGGAAATAGCGTGCGAAAACGCCGTTACAGGTCGCTCTCGTTAAAGCCGGCGTCGATATCGAGGTTGCTGCCGTCGGCCGCCGTGGTGGCAAGCTCGTCGCAGCGCTCGTTGAGCTCATGACCGGCGTGGCCCTTAACCCAGATGAACTCCACTTTGTGCTTGCTCTTTGC
Source organism: uncultured Collinsella sp. (assembly GCA_905208345.1). GTDB lineage: Bacteria > Actinomycetota > Coriobacteriia > Coriobacteriales > Coriobacteriaceae > Collinsella. The sequence continues at coordinate 19,540 of CAJLOU010000019.1, read as the reverse complement.
GGTGAGCAGGCGCTCCCACAGATCGCGGTTCTTGACGGGCTGCTTGTTGGCGGTTTTCCATCCGCGCTTTTTCCAGCCGTCGATCCAGTGCTTGTTAAAGGCGTTGACGACGTACTGCGAATCGGAATGGACCTCGACCTCGCAGGGGCGGTTGAGCGCCTCGAGCGCCACGATGACCGCCATGAGCTCCATGCGGTTGTTGGTGGTCTTGGCGTAGCCGCGCGAAAGCTCGGAGGTGAAGGTCTTGCCGGCGGGGTTGGTGTATTTGAGCACGGCGCCGTAGCCGCCGCGTCCCGGATTTGATCGGGCCGAGCCGTCGGTATAGATGATGACCTTCACATGGTTCCTTTCGTTGGGTACGTTTCGTGTGAGTGACCATTGTAGCGCCATGCCCGCCGGGGGCTAGCAATCTACGATTTCTACCCCGTCTTCCGACAGTTAGTTGGCATGGATGATGCGGTTGAGCTCATCGAGGTATTGCTGCAAGAGGGGAGAGGGCTTGAGCTCGTCGTGCATGATATAGCCTACGTGCATCGTTGGGGCGTCTGCTAACGGGATCGATGCCATACCCCATTGCATTTCATTGGAGAGGACACCGGTCGACAGGGTGTAACCATTCGACGTGATAAGTAAGTTAGTAAGTGTTCCGCGGTCCGAGATTCGTATGTTGCGGTCGCAAGGGATATAGCTAAAAGGTTCCTCGGCGTAATAGAAGGAGTTTGAGGTTCCCTGCTCAAAGCTATAACGCGTATAGGGTGTGAGGTCGGCAAGGGACAGCTGCGGGCGGCGGGCAAGCGGGTGGCGCTCGCTAACGAAGACGTGGACCGTCGCGTCGAATAGGGGATGGAAGCTTGCACGGGCATCGGCGAAGGCCTTCTGCAGAACGCGGGCGTTAAAGTCATCCAGATACAGAATGCCGATATCGCTGCGAAACGCACGGACGTCATCAATGATCTGCGATGTGGTGGTCTCGCGCATGATGAACTCGAACTTGCTGTCGCGGCAGCGCTCGACTACGTTGACAAAGGCCTCGACCGAAAACGCGTAGTGTTGGGCCGAGACGGCAAGGCGGGCCTGAGGTGTACCGCCGTCCTCGTAGCGGGCCTCGAGCATGTCGGCCTGCTCTACGACCTGGCGTGCATAACCCAAAAGCTCGGTGCCGTCGTTGGTGAGTGCAACACCGCGGCTAGAGCGCGTAAAGATTTCGATATGAAGTTCCTGTTCCAGGCTTTTGACGGCGTTGGAGATATTGGACTGTGCGGTATAGAGGCGCTGAGCTGCGGCGTTGATTGAACCGGACTCTGCCACGGCGATCAAAAAGCGAAGCTGCTGGAGGGTCATCGGCGCCCGTCCTTTCGATAGTTATCTATAAAACCGATAACAGGCTAGCGCTTTTAAGTGATTGACCGAGGGAAACAATGCTCGTACTATTCAAAACACACAAAGGCGGTAGGTAATTAAGCCAACCACGGAACCGGGATGCGAAAGGAGGCCCACATATGAATTGCTTACCAAGACGAATGCCGGGCTCCTGTTTGCGCCCGTCGGCGTGATCAGGAGACAGCGACTTACTTCTCTTTTTTTATTTACTTTTGTTCGATCAAGGAGATCATCATGAGCCAGTTCATCAACAACCCCGAGCACACCTTTGGTTTCGATACCCTGCAGCTGCACGTTGGCCAGGAGAGCGCCGATCCTGCATCCGACTCCCGTGCCGTGCCTATCTACCAGACCACGAGCTATGTGTTCCGCAATTCCCAGCACGCCGCCGACCGCTTTGGTCTTGCCGACGCCGGTAACATCTATGGCCGTCTGACCAACTCCACCCAGGGCGTCTTCGAGGACCGTATCGCCGCACTCGAGGGTGGCGTGGCAGGTCTTGCCGTCGCCTCCGGTGCTGCTGCCATCACCTATACCCTGCAGGCTCTTGCCCAGGCTGGTGACCACGTGGTGGCTCAGAAGACCATCTACGGTGGCTCCTACAACCTGCTGGAGCATACGCTCTCCCAGTTTGGCGTCGAGACCACGTTTGTCGATGCCCATAACCTGGAAGAGGTCGAGGGTGCCATCAAGGACAACACCACGGTCATCTATCTCGAGACGCTCGGCAACCCCAACTCCGACATCCCCAACATCGACGCCATCTCCGAGATCGCCAAGAAGCACGGTTTGCCGGTTGTCGTCGACAACACCTTCGGCACCCCGTATCTGTTCCGTCCGCTGGAGCATGGTGCCAACATCGTCGTCCACTCCGCAACCAAGTTCATCGGCGGCCACGGTACCTCGCTGGGCGGTGTGATCGTCGACGGCGGTAACTTCGATTGGAAGGCGAGCGGAAAGTACGCCCAGATCGCTGAGCCCAACCCCTCCTACCACGGTGTTTCGTTTGCTGAGGCTGCCGGTCCCGCCGCCTTCGCGACCTATGTCCGCGCTATCCTGCTGCGTGACGAGGGCGCCTGCATCAGCCCGTTCAACGCCTGGGTCTTGCTCCAGGGCACCGAGACCCTGTCGCTGCGCGTTGACCGTCATGTCGAGAACACCAAGAAGGTCGTTGAGTTCCTGGCTGGTGACAGCCACGTCGCCAAGGTGAACCACCCGAGCCTGCCTGAGCACCCCGACCATGAGCTCTATCAGAAGTACTTCCCCCGTGGCGGTGCCTCGATCTTTACCTTTGAGATTAAGGGTGGCCAGGAGGCAGCTTGGAAGTTCATCGATCATCTGCAGGTGTTCTCGCTGCTCGCCAACGTGGCCGACGTCAAGTCGCTCGTCGTGCACCCGGCTACCACCACGCACTCCCAGCTCTCTGCCGAGGAGCTCGCCGAGCAGAACATCACGCCCTCCACGATTCGTCTTTCCATCGGTACCGAGAACGCTGAGGATATCATTTGGGATCTGAAGCAGGCCTTCGCCGCGCTGGACGAGTAAGGTGACTTGTGCAAGGACCCCTTGCGACTCGATAGGTATAACTGCATAAAATGCCTGCTCAAGGCGCCTGTGCGAACGATGGTTGCACAGGCGCCTTTTTTGCATAGAGAGGGTGTAAAAACAGGGTTTTTGACACGCTTTATGCATTCGAGTTATGGAAAACTCCTGTTGAGTGGATGTGAGTTTTACGCAATTGACGTGCGCCTTTTGAGTAAAACCGCAGGTCGCGATTTGCTCGGGGTACTATGCAGCGCGATCGAATCACACGCAGCTCAAACGCAGCAAAAAACGCACTACGGAGGTTTCCAGCTACATGAGGATCGATTCACGAAAACCGAAAGCCGCCGCCCTTTCCGCCGCTCTGACCGTGGCACTTTTGGCGGGCGTCGGCGCAACTGATGCCCACGCGGCAACACTATCCGATACGGTTGGATCTACGCCGTCCGAGGCGACGCTGGTGCAGCCTGTCGACTACCGCGGCGACGGCTATGGCTCTATGCAGGAGTGGAACGCCTCGATGGGGGCAAAGCGCGATTCCCTGGAGATGCGCGCTCAGATCATTATGAATATGTATGGCGACTATGCTACCGATGACGAGCGCGCTGTGTTGCAGGGTTGCATCGACGGCGCGGGTAGTCTGTTGACGATGGGGGAGGTCGATGCCAAGTCGACCGAGCTCGACGAGCTTCGCTCTACGCTTGAGGATGCCAAGCGCGAGGCGCTCGAGGCTGCCGCAGCCGAAGCCGAGGCCGCTGAGGCCGTTCAGGCTTCGAATTACAACGCCGGCTCCGGCTCGTCTTACGCGTCTGCTGCGTATTACGCGAACGGCTCGGGCCTGACGCGCTCGAGCGGCGTCAATAACTATAACGGCCGCCGCGAGACTTATTACAGCAGCAACGTGTTGTATCACCACCGCACGGGCGAATGGACGCAGGATTCCGAGGGCTTTTGGCGCGATTCTGATGGTTACTACGTCGTGGCCGCGGGTGATAAGGCTCAGGGCTCCACGTTTACCGGTTCCAAGGGCGAGTGCAAGGTCTATGACTCCGGCTGCGCAGCCGGAACCACCGACTACTATACCGGTTGGTAATCTGCCATAAGCCGATAGGACATGACGGGCGGGCGTCTTTACCGAGCCTTTGGGCAACGTAAGGGCGCCCGTTTTTTGTGCGTGCTTGAGTTAACAGAGCGCTTACCGTGGCAGTACGCCGCGCATATGGGCGCGGGGCACACTAAGTCACGAGAAACAAAGTCTTTCTCGTGGAGGAAGTGGTCTTGTGAACGCTCGAGATATCGCCGTTGCCGCCGTTGCATTGACGCTTGGTTGCCTTGGTCCTACGGCCGCGCTCGTCGCGGGTATGCAGGGGTCTTGTGGGGCTGCCTCTATCGTGGTCGGTGCGTTGATCGCGGCTGCGCTGCTGGGAAGTGCGGGTGTAGTTCTTTGCCGCGATGGCGAGGACGAGGTGCCTGAGTCGCAACGCTAACTGTTGTGAGGTTGCCGCCGGTCATAGACGAAGATGAAAGCCGCCGCAGGGGAAAGGTTCCCTTGCGGCGGCTTTGCTGTTGAGCCTGTTGACGTGGTGAGCCGGGCGCTACCAGCTTTTCTCGATATCGCGGATGCGTTGATAGAGCCAATCGTTTTGCGGCACTTGGATATCGTGTTTGACGGCCAGGCGGCAAATGGTGCCCGCGAACTCCTCGACTTCGGTTTTTCGTTGCGCGATGCGGTCCTGCGCCATCGAGGGCATACCGGTGGGGTCGATTCCCTCGATGAGGTGCACCATCTGCGTCAGGTCTGCCTCGGTCAGCTCAATGCCCTCGGCGTTGGCGACCGCAAGCGTTTCGCGCATGGCGGAAACAAAGCAGCGACGCTGCTCGGAGTCCGGCTCCGTGGCGCTTCCGTAGGTCCCGCCGTAGGCCATGCACGTCTGGTTGATGCCGTCGTTGAGCATGAGTTTGGCCCACATGCGGTGCGCAACGTCGCTCTCGACGGTATGGGCGATGCCGCAGCGCGTATAGAGCTCGTCGATGGCGGCGACGGTCGCGGGATCCGTACCGGCCGCCGCGCCAAAGCGGATTTCGCCCGCATTGGTAAAGGTGAGCGCGCCGTCGAGGAATACGGCGTCCATGCCCTGGCAAATACCAAGAACGGTATGCTCCCAGCCAAAGCGCTCGGCAATCTTCTGCTCGCTCGTAATTCCGTTACACAGCGAGGCGATGAGCGTATTGGGCCCCACGACGCGCTCCATAGTCTTGAGTGCCTGGTCGAGTCCGGTTGTCTTGACCGTGAGGATGGCCAGATCGGCGGGTGTCGCCTCGCTTGCGCGGACGGACTTGAGTACGCAGGGCTTGCCGTTGACGGTGAGCGCGTCGTTCGCATGGCGCTCAAAGCGAGCGTCGTCCATGATGTATTCGACGGCATCGTTGCCGAGTGCCTGGGCGATCATGCTGCCGTAGAGTAGCCCGACGCCGCCCTTGCCGATAAAGGCGACCTTGTTGATCTGCATGTGAATCATCTCCCCATATAAAAGGCGCCCGCGTGGGGGCGCCTGATGGATTGTATGCTGCCAGCGCACCTTGTGCATGCAGGGTGGCGATTTTTAAATGAATGGACGCGCGGAGCTTACGCTGCGGGGCAGACCGCGAAAACGCGTGCGGGATATCCAACGCCATCGCACACCTTGGGGAAGGTGCAGAAGATGACGGCGCCTGTGGCGGGAAGCTCGTCTAGATGGTCCATGACCTCGATCTGATAGCGGTCGACCGAGAGGATGTACTGTTCGCCGGGGTAGGGGTAGGCATCCTCGCGTGTGGTCACGGTCGTCTCCTTTCATCGGGCTTTTTGCTGATGTTAAAGCGGTGTCGTGACGGCTCGATTTCTGCTACGTTACGATACGTTCTCGATTGCGATTCCAATGTGTTTCGACGGCGTGGCCGTTGTGTTTCGCCTCATTAGGGCTTCGAGGGGAGAGGAAAGGCAGTGCAATATCGCGTTGACCCCAAAAGCGGCAACCGTATCTCGGCGCTGGGGCTGGGTTGCATGAGGTTTCCCGGCGCGCCGGGACGCCCCGATGCGAAGACAGCCGATGCCATCATTTCCCGTGCGGTGGAGCAGGGGATTAACTACCTGGACACGGCCTATCTCTATCCCGGCAACGAGGCTTGCGTGGGCGCTTCGCTTGAGCGCCTAGGCCTACGCGACCAGGTTTTGCTCGCGACCAAGCTGCCACATGCTTCGTGCAAATGCGCGGAGGATTTCGACCGCTTTTTTGACGAGCAACTGCACCGTTTGCGGACTGACCATATCGACTACTACCTCATGCACAACATCACCTCGCCCGCGCAGTGGGAGCGCGTGGCAGCGTTGGGTATCGAGGACTGGATTGCGCACCAAAAGGCTGCGGGGCGTATTCGCCAGATAGGTTTTTCGTACCACGGCAGTGCGGCGGACTTTCTCACGATGCTTGACGCGTATGACTGGGACTTTTGCCAGATCCAGTACAACTACGCTGGAGAGCGCTACCAAGCGGGAACGGCGGGACTCATGGCGGCTGCGGAGCGCGGGCTCGCGGTGTTTGTGATGGAGCCGCTGTTGGGCGGACGTTTAGCGGGCAAACTGCCTCCGCGTGCCCGCGCCGTGTTCGATGGCGTACGCGATCCGTACCTGAAGACGCCGGCTGCTTGGAGCCTTTCGTGGGTGTGGAACCATCCTCAAGTCACGATGCTGCTTTCGGGCATGACCGATACCGCGCAGGTGGACGAGAACGCGGCATTGGCGGATCGCGCACTGCCGGATTCGATGACGACAGAGCAGCTCGATACCATCGCACGTGTGCTGGGAGAGTTTGAGAAATCGAATCGCGTGCCGTGTACGGGGTGCGGCTACTGCATGCCGTGCCCCAAGGGCATCAATATTCCCGGTTGCTTTGGCGCCTACAACGCGAGCTACGCGCATAGTTGGTTTACGGGGCTGTCTCAATACTTTACGGCAAGCGCGGTGCGGACGAACGAGCCCAAGCTGGTGAGCAATTGCGTCAAGTGCGGCAAATGCGCGCGTCACTGTCCGCAGCACATCGATATTCCCGAGCGTCTCGACGATGTGCGCCGACGTTTCCAGCCTGGCCCCGTAACGGCCGCGCTTAAGGCCTTTTGCAAAACGCGCTCCTGATGCCCCTTTTATAACTTGCGGTGGAATAGTTCCTGTTTGCGGCAGAATAGGGGCCAAACAGGAACTATTTCACCGCAACTGAAGGGGGCTGTCGTGGACCATCGGGATTCATGTGATGACTTACGTGAGGTTCGTTGGGGCGTTTTGGGCGCTGGGAACATATCGCATCGATTTGCATCGTCGCTCAAGGAGGTGGACGGGGCACGGCTTGTGGCTGCCGCCGGTCGCACTCCTTCGCATGTTGAGGAGTTTTGCAGGGCGTTTTCGATCGATGCTGCGCATGGCCATGCCTCGGTCGACGATAACGGCGATGCGGCTTATGACGCGCTGATTGCCGACTCCGATGTCGACGCAATCTACTTGGCTCTTCCGCATGGCATGCATACGCGTTGGGCCTGTTGCGCGCTGCGTGCCGGAAAGGCCGTGCTGTGCGAAAAGCCGGCCGTTTTGAGTGAGGAAGAGGCTCTCTCGATTGCCTCCACCTCTCGCGAGCGCGGCGTGCTGTTTATGGAGGCAATGAAGAATCGGTTTTGCCCGATGCGCACTCGCGTGAAGGACTTGTTTGCGTCGGGTGAGCTTGGCCGTATTGTCTCGATTGAAAGCGTGCAAAAGCTCGATTACGGCGAGTCTCCTTCGGGCTATCTGCTTGATCCGTTGCAGGGCGGCTGTCTATATGACATGGGCTGCTATGCGGTCGGTTGGTTTGAGGATTTGCTCGCGGGCGCTTGCGAGGTTTCGTCCCGTGAAGTTCGCTGGCGTGACGTATCGGGCGGTCGCGTCGATTGGGCCGACGAGATCCATATGAGCGTCGGCGGTATACCCATTCATATGGTGTGCGACGGCGAAGCAACATATGAAAGCCGCTTAACGATTGCCTGTGAGCGGGGCTCGTTGGAAATCGAGCGGCTCCATCGCCCCGAGCTCGCTCATGTGAAGTATTCCGACGGTCGAGTACTCGAAATCGATGCACCATTTGAAGTCGATGATTTTTACGGTGAGGCGTCGCATGCGACGCAGCTCATTCAGGCGGGGAAACTCGAAAGCCCCATCATGCCCCTTGCCGCCACGCAGCGCTGTGCGCACATCATCGACGCGATTCGCTTGAAACTTTAGGGCGTGGGGGCATGGCACCAGCGCCTGGAATGCCTTGGAGGTCTTTGCCCCTGATGCCCCTTTATAACTTGCGGTGGAATACGGTCTGTTTGCGCCAAAATAGGGCACCAATAGACCGTATTTCACCGCAACTGATGAGGAGGGAGTTGGAGATGCTGACGATCGGGTGTCATCTTTCGACGACGAAGGGCTATCGGGCAATGGGGGAGACGGCGCTGTCCATTGGCGCCAATACCTTTGCGTTCTTTACGCGCAACCCGCGCGGTGGCAAGGCAAAAGAACTTGACATGGATAACGTGGCGGCTCTGCGCGAGCTTATGGCGCAAAACGACTTTGGACCGCTGGTGGCGCATGCCCCGTATACCTACAACCCCTGTTCTGCCAAAGAGCGGGCACGCGAGTTTGCCTTGGAGGCAATGGCCGAGGACTTGCAGCGTCTGGAAGCACTGCCCGGCAACTACTACAACTTCCATCCCGGTGCGCATGTGGGACAGGGCTCCGACGTCGGCATTCAGATGATTGTCGACACGCTGTGCCAGGTGATGTTTGAGGGACAGCAGACGACGGTATTGCTCGAGACCATGGCGGGAAAGGGCACCGAGGTGGGCCGTAGCTTTGAAGAACTGGCGTGCATTATCGAGGGCGTTGCCGCCAAGTGCCCAGAGCTGTCCGATAAGCTGGGCGTTTGTTTGGACACCTGCCATGTGAGCGATGCCGGCTACGACATCATCCATGATCTGGACGGCGTACTCGACGAGTTCGACCGCGTGGTGGGTATCGATCGCTTGCATGCCGTGCATATCAACGATTCGAAGAACCCTTGTGGCGCCCATAAAGATCGTCACGAGTGCATCGGTAAGGGATACCTTGGCAGCGAGGAATTTGGTGGCGGTATGCAGGTTATGCAGAATATTGTATCGAATGGCCACTTGCGTTCGCTGCCGTTTATTTTGGAGACTCCGAACGAACTTGCAGGTTATGCAGCTGAAATTAGACTATTAAGGTTATTGCAGCAGTAATGACTGTCACAAAGTAGAGTATTCCATTCACGTTATGGGTTTGTTTCAATCGATTTTCTCATTGCAGATTCGTAATTCCGGGTGCATAATAGCCAACAGTTTTTGCAGACCTCTGAATCAAACGAGGTCACCGGAAGGAGACTGATTATGAAGCTGAAGAAGCTCGGCGCATTTGCCGCCACGGGTGCTATGGCGCTCGCCCTTGCTCTGACGGGCTGCGGTTCGTCCAACGCCACCTCTGGTTCTGATGCCGGTTCCAGCAGCTCTGACGACGCTAAGGTCGAGAAGGTCGACGGCTCCAAGGAGTACGCGCTCGTCAAGGACGGTACGCTGACCGTCGGCACCTCTGCCGAGTACGCTCCGTTTGAGTACAAGGATGACAACGGCGATTATCAGGGCTTTGACCTTGAGCTCATCAAGGCTATCGGCGACAAGCTGGGCCTGGATGTCGAGTATGTCAACAATGACTTTGACACGCTGGTTCCGGGCGTCGCTTCGGGCGCCAAGTATGACGTTTCCATCGCGGCTATCACCGACACGCCCGAGCGTGAGAAGGAAGTCACTTTCTCTGATTCCTACTACATGGACGATCAGGCTATCGTGACCAAGGTCGATAACACCGACATCACGGCCGATAACTTCAGCGAGAAGCTCAACAACGCCGACGCTACCATCATCGTCCAGTCTGGCTCGACCGCCGAGGCCTTTGCCCAGGAGAACTTCCCCAAGGCCAAGATCGTCCCCTACAAGGACGCCACCGAGTGCTTCAGCGCCCTGCAGTCCGATAAGGGCGACGCCGTAGTCACCAACCGCTCCGTTGCCAGCCAGCTGACCGCCGAGCAGTTCAACACCTGCCAGACCATCAAGCAGATCAGCACCGGCGAGGAGTACGCCATCGCCATCAACCAGGGCAACACCAAGCTCAAGGACGACATCAACCAGGCTATCAAGGACCTGACCGACGACGGTACCGTCGACGCCCTCATGGCTAAGTACAATATCAAGTAAAATAACTACTTGATTGCGCGCGGGCCCTTTCCGTTTTGGCGGAAAGGGCCTTTGCGCTTCTTGAATGGGCGTCATCCCGTCCCGTTATGTCGGCAACTTAAACGTTAGGAGCCACCTTGTCTCGATTGAACCAAGGAGCTATGGGCCAGAGCTATCCACTGCCCTCGATGCTCCAAAAGCTAGCCTGCGCTTTGGCTGTGGCATTCGCCCTGGTGTGCGCGGGGGCCTGCGTGCCCACGACCGCCCAGGCGCTTGAGACCGCAAAGATCACCGCCCGACCCAATACCGGTTCGGGTAGCGACGTGGTCGGTGGCACCGAGACCCGCATTACCTGGGAAGTTCAGGCCGATGCCGACGAGGAGCTGAGCGGTCTTTCTTTGACGTTTGTCGACGGCACGACGTTTGGTACCGATGACACGCGATTGACGATGCTCTCGGGCGAGGACCTCATGGATCGTACGCCCATGAAGCCCACGTGCAAGGCTGACGGCCAGACGCTCAAGATCGACTTTGGCGAGACGGCGCCTGCCGGCGGCTATTTCCGCGTCGAGGTTTACGGCGTGACCTTCCCCGTCGAGGGCGGCGATGAGGCCTTTAGCGGCACCTATACGCTCGCTGACGGGTCGACCAAGAAGATCTCCAAGATTCCTCCCGTCGAGATTAAGGGCGTGACGGCATTCGATAACTTCCTGGCCGACCTTAAGGAGCAGCCGTGGGTCGAGGCGTGGAACTCCAATATGTTTCTGCGCCTGTTCTTAAACCCGGTCATTTTGGTCCAAAGCCTGCCGATCGTCTTTAAGGGCTTCCTTATGTCGCTCTCGATCGTGCTTGTGGCGTTTCCGCTGGCAATTCCCTTTGGCTTTGCCTTGTCGCTCATGCGCATCTCCAAGTCGCGCATCCTGCGCTGCCTCGCCGGCATCTATGTGAATATCATCCGCGGTACGCCGGCGTTCCTGCAGATCTATATCGCGTTCTTCGGTCTGCCGTTGGCCGGCGTCAAGGTTGATGACTACGTGCTTGGCGTTATCGTCATGGCCATGAACTCGTCTGCGTACCTATGCGAGATCTTCCGTGCCGGTATTCAATCGATCCCCAAGGGCCAAAACGAGGCTGCGCGTTCGCTGGGCATGAACGCGTTCCAGACGCTGCTCTATGTCATGATTCCGCAGACGTTCCGTAATGTTTTGCCTACGCTGACCAGCGAGTTTATCTTGCTTTACAAGGATACGTCGCTGCTTGCCGCCGTGGGTGTGGTCGAGATCGTCATGAACGCCCGTACCATCGTGGCCACGACGGGCTCCATTACACCGTACGTGGTTGCCGCCCTGTTCTATCTGGTCATCACCCTGCCGCTCGCTCGCTTGGTGAGCGGTCTTGAGGCGAGGCTTTTGGGCACGGCCGAGACCAAGAAGAAGCGTCCCGCCAAGAGCGCCGGACAGGTTGTCGCGACGCCCGCCGATCACATCGCCGGTCTGTAAGGAGGTCCTATCATGAGCGAAACCAATAACTCGAACGAGGTCGTCGTCAGCATCAAGAACCTCCAGAAGGCCTTTGGGGACAACGTGGTCCTGCGCGATATCGATCTGGATGTGCACAAGGGTGAGGTCGTTGTGGTCTTGGGCCCCTCAGGCTCGGGCAAGTCGACGATGCTTCGCTGCATCAATCGCCTGGAGCATCCCACGAGCGGCTCGATTGTCGTCGAGGGCGTGGATGTGTGTGCCAAGGGCGTCGACCTCAACAAAGTGCGCACGCACCTGGGCATGGTGTTTCAGCAGTTCAACCTGTTCCCGCACCTGTCGGTCAAAAAGAACGTCATGCTTGCGCAGCAAAAGGTGCTCAAGCGCAGCAAGGAAGAGGCCGAGAAGATCGCCGTCGAGGAGCTGACCAAGGTCGGCCTGGCCGAGCGCATCGACTTTATGCCGAGCCAGCTCTCGGGCGGCCAGCAGCAGCGCGTGGCCATCGCCCGCGCCCTGTCGATGAACCCGCACGTGATGCTCTTTGACGAGGCCACGTCGGCGCTCGACCCTGAGCTCGTGCGCGACGTTCTGGGCGTCATGCGCGACCTGGCGCACGACGGTATGACCATGATCGTCGTGACGCACGAGATGGGCTTTGCCCGCGATGTCGCCGACCGCGTCGTCTTTATGGACGGCGGCGTCATTGTGGAAGAGGGTACGCCGAGCGAGGTCTTCGACCACCCCAAGAGCGAGCGCACCAAGGCGTTCTTGGGCAATATCTCGTAGCCGCTTTATATGACTGACATAGCAGAAAACGGGAGCCGGATGTGATCCGGCTCCCGTTTTTGTTGGGACGCGAATGTGTTTTGTTGCAATGCGCGTTGCGGGCGGAGCTCATTGCCGCTAGGCGAGCTCGGCTCCAAGGGCGCGGCAGGCCGCCTCGCCCTCATCGTCGGGGGCGTCGTAGCAGATGACGGAATCGACGACGTTAACACCCGCCTCGTCGGCGTCCGCCTTCCAGTTGTCCATCCATTCGCCCTCGGCCCACGAATAAGAGCCAAAGAGGACGACCTTCTTGTCGCCGAGAGTCTCCTTGACCTCGTTCCACATCGGCTGGAACTCATCGTACTCGAGCTCCTCGGAGCCCATGGCGGGGCAGCCGAAGGCGAAGGCATCATATTCGGCGGCCTTGTCGGCAGAGAAGTCAGCGCAGGGGATGACCTCGGTCTCGGCACCCGCGGACGTGGCGCCTTCGGCGACGAGGTTTGCCATGACCTCAGTGTTGCCCGTGCCGCTCCAGTAGACGACGGCGATCTTGCTCATGTTGAGTCCTTTCAGTTGTGCGGCAGGTTGCCGCGACTTCTATGTTCTATCGGGTTGCCTGGGCAAGTTGCGCCAAGCTGCAGCCCTGCTGATAGACAAAGGTGAGGTATTGAGTGCAAGCGCGGTAGGCGTCAAACATCGCAAGCGCTTGCTCGACATTCGTGTAGACCTTCCAAGCTCCAAAGACCTTGTAGTTCTCGCCGCGCTGGACGATAAACTCGTGCACGTCGTCGTAGGGATATCCTAGGAAGTAGCCTATTTCGTGCGGAAACTCGCAGGTGCAGTCGTTGCTGCAGTTAGCTTGCTGGGGTAGTGCGCATCGAGTCTGGCTACAGGCGCATTCCGCGACGTTATTGCTCGCGAGCGTGATGCGTGATGCCAAATGCACAAGGCATGTCGAAAGGTCTCTCGTGTCGTAGCCTTCCGAGGCGAGCGCCGTTTGGGCGCGAGGGTCTGCGAAATAGGTGGTGAGGCTTTTGGCTTGGTACATATACACGAGCGCTCCGCATGGCCGCCAGACCAAAACACTCAGGTGGATACCGAACGGGTCAAGCTCGCGATTGCACTGGGCGATAACGTTGAGCAGGCGTGCTCGGCGTTCTGCGATGGTTTCGGTTGCGGTCGAGCCGTCCCCGTGGGCGTAGGTGCCTGGATAGGTAAAGAGCGATGCCGGCTTGATGCCCGCGAGCGTGGGAGAGCAGTTGCGCACGACTGCCGCCTGAAACGTTGGGATGTCTATGGTTCGAGTCACGGCGCTCCTTACGGATCTAAACTGTTAGCCTAGGAAAACTTATACACGAAAGTAAGCCATGGTCAACAAAAAAGTTTGAAGAGGAAAACTAATTGACCGAACGGACATGATTTTGGGTTAAGATGGGGACACCCCATGGGGGTATCTAGATAGTGCTACTGAAAGGGGAACGCATGAGTGACTTGCTCAACCCTGCGAATCTCATCGTGCTGACCGTCATTGCCGTCGGCATGTTTTTTGGACTGCGTCGCATTGCCGCTTCGACACACGGGAAGAGTTGCTGCAGCGATGGTGCGAGCGGCAAGAAGGCCAAAAAGGTTGTGGTGGCAGACACCGACGAGTCCCACTACCCCTATCGTGAGGAACTCCTTATCGGCGGCATGAGTTGCGACGGCTGCGCCCGGAATGTGACGAATGCCCTCAATGCGCTTGATGGCGTGTGGGCTACGGTAACGTACGCGGACCACACGGCACGCGTGCGCTCGAAGCGCCCGGTTGATCGCGACACACTCGAGACGGCAGTGAGGGGTGCGGGCTATTACGTTATGAAAATGTAGGCGTTGCCCTCTCCGGTGGGTACCAGCCTCCTGCCCATTGTGACTATCGGCATCCAAAAATTTGCGCAAAAATAACCTTTAGATGCGGCAAAAGTGGAGTTTGGTGACGGTTTGCGCGGAATTCGCTACCAATCGAGCATCTATGAACCCGTCCAAAAAATTACAGGTGTATATTTATACACTGATTATTGCTGTGCTCAGATTGCAATTAACCGTGGACAGAAATGAAGAATGCTAAAACTGGGCTTTAGGACAGGGGAGGCTATAACCTTATGAGACGAGTGGGAACACTTGGCTTGGTGGCAGCGCTTGCCGCTATCTTGGTATCGCCGCTGCCGGCGCACGCCGAAGACGCATCGGGTGCCGTTACCTACAATGCGGGAAATGGGTATTCCTTTGAGAAGCTCTCGCATCCTACGGTAGGAACGTCGCAGCCGGATGGCATCGTCGACTACCAGGGTAACGGTGCCGTTGCCGTTCCGGGCGCCGATGGTAATACGGCCAACAACGAAGGCGATCGCGGCCAGAGCTACACTTGGGCGGCTGCGAGCTATGGTGACTGGCTTTATGTGGGCACCTGCTATGCGGCGATGGGCAACACGCTGACGCTCATGAACAGCACGCTGGGCGATTCCTTTGATGTCGAAACCATGCGCCTGACGCTGGAGGCCATGTTTAACGGTACCTTCTTCTATGGACAGCAGAAGGAGGACGGCACGGCCGACAAGGACAGCGGCGGCATCTTGGTCAAGATCAATACCAAGACCGGTGAGACCAAGCTGCTACTCTCTGAATCGCTCAACGGCGTCGCTCCTTTGTTCCGCAATGCCGTGAGCTATAAGGGTAAGCTCTATTTCTGCGGCAGCGTCAGGACCAATGACGGCAAAGGCGGCCTGCCTGCTGTATACGAGATCGATCCTAAGACGGATGAGTACAAAGTTGTCTATCAGGGCCTTTCGAGCATGCAGGATTACGGTGCTGCCTACAAGCAGGGCATTTCTACCGGTATCCGCGGCATGTGCGTCCATGATGGCCAGCTCGTCATCAGTAATGTGGGTAAAGACGCGAACGGTAATTTTGTGTCGACAATCCTGACGTCGTCTGACCCCTCGAAGGGCCAGGACAGCTTCACCGAGATTGCCAACTCGGAGACGCTGTTTGGCTATCCGGCGATTCGCTATCAGGACAGCATCTACGGCGGCGCCATTTGGGATATGGTCTCGTACAATGGCCATCTCTATGCGACCATCTGCACCGGTACGCCCGAGAACGCTCCCGATGATAATTCCATGCAGTCGTTTGCCATGGTCCGTGGCGACAAGAATGCCGACGGCAGCTATTCGTGGACTCCCATTGTCGGCGATCAGAAGACGGACGGTGCAAAGTACTGCTTTGGCATCGATCCTGCCCGTACCCGTTCTGGCGCTGCCAACCTCATCGTCTACAACGACTACCTCTATATCGGTGAATACAACGACGAGGAGATTGCCCTCGAGCGCATCCTGTTCAACAAATCCAACACCGAAGAGGGCGGCAAGAGCAGCATGGGTGGCGTTGACTGCTCGTTTGTGAATGCCAATCTTGAGCAGTCGGTTAACATCTATCGCATGGACAAGGACGAGAACATGGAGCTCGTCGTTGGCGATCGCACCGACATGTTCCCCGAGGGCGGTATTTCCGGCCTGACTTCGGGCTTTGGCCGAAACGAGAACCAGTACATTTGGCGCATGCAGAAGTTCGACGGCAAGCTGTATATCGGTACCTTTGATACCGCGAGCCTGCTTGAGCCGATCGGCCAGTTCTCCAATGGCGACATTATCGATATGACGCCCGAGGAGTGGGACTCTCAGGTTCAGCGCCTTAGGGACCTGCTCGATCACCTGCTCGACAAGAAATCGCCTGACGACCCCATCGTTCCCGTGAACACGCTTGCGGACGATGATTCAAACGAGGCCGTCGAGGTCGATGATTCGAACGAAGCTGCTGAGGTTGATGATTCAAACAAGGCCGTCGATGTCGATGACGAGAAGACCGAGGTTGCTAAGGGCTTTGGCGATCTGAGCGATGCGCTGGAGGATGCCGCGGGCGGTCTTTGCGATCAGGCCGCGACGATGTCCCAGGACTTTGAGGACGACGCCGCTTATGTCCAGAAGATCGATGGCGAGATCGCGTACTTCAAGTCCTTTGCCGACCAGTATCAGGACATGCTCGATAGCTATGAGAGCCTTAAGCAGCAGTACGAGGATGCCTATGGCACCGAGCTGCCGAGCGATATTCAGGATGCGCTCGATAAGCTGCTGAGCGAGGAGAACCTCAAGAAGTTGCAGAGTGTCCTTACGTGCATGTGTTACCTGCGCGATGCCGAGCGCGGCTTTGATATGTATGTGACCGAGGACGGCGTGAACTTTACGACGCTGACGACCAATGGCTTTAACGATCCGTATAACCATGGTCTGCGCACCTTTGCGGTGACCAACCAGGGTCTGTGCCTTGGTACCGCCAACCCGTTCTATGGTTGCCAGGTCTGGATCCAGCGCAAGGAGAATTCGGAGAATCCGGTTGATCCCGGTACTCCGGATCCGACGGAACCCACCGATCCTTCGCAGCCGGGTGGCGGCGATCAGCCTGGCGGCAGCCAGACGGGTGGCAACGACCAGTCGAGCAGCACCACGACCACCGTCACGACGACCGCTAAGAAGACTCCGAAGGACGGCTCGCTGCCTCGCGCTGGCGACTCGACCCTCACGCTGGTCTTGGGATTGCTGGTTGCAGCTGCCGCAGTGCTTGGCATTGCTCTCGTCTTGCGCAAGCGTTCTCGTCGCTAGGCTCGTCCGCGTAGCTCAATGTCCTGGATGTCGTCGAAGTCGATGGCGATATCTTTGAGCTTGAGGAGTTTGAAAGCAGGGAGCGCCTCGTCGAGGATGCCGGTGCGGCTGCGATAGCCGTATGTATCGTAATAGGTGACACGAACCAAGTCGCCGCGCTTGAGGCCCTCGAGCTTTTTCGAAAGTTCGAGGGCTTTTTCTTCTGTGAGTTCGCATTTTGGCTCGGCGGTGATCTCTTGTTTACGCACGAGCTCGTAGTATCCCGTGAGGGCGGCAAAGGGCATAAACTGCGCGGCACGGCCGGCACGGACGGCGCCGTTGGCGGTGAGCTTGGGGTCGGCGGATCGACGTCTTCCCTCGGGGTCCGCTAGACGTTCAAAAGGCGTCGGTGGCCGCATCGGCTGTTGTTGGGACTTAGGCACGATGTCCTCCTACCTGATCGTTGCGTTCGCGCGCGGTGGCGCCGGCGGTAAAGCTCAGCCCCTTAACCAGCGCGTTCTTGCCGTATTTGCCTTTCACGGCCAGCACGGCGCGTGCCAGGTCGCGCTCGCGCTCATCGGCCTCGATATCGCTGAACAGATCGATGGTGGCAAATTCCTCGGGCATGAGGTTGCCAAATCCCAGGTTGATGCGCTTGACCGGTCGTTTGGGATCGACAGTCTGCGCCCAGAGCTCATCGAAATAGCCCATGATCTTCTTGAACGAATTGGTACGCTCGGGCAGCTTTCGCGAGGCGTTGGAGTGCGCAAAGAGTGCGGCATAGCCACCGCGCGGTTTGCCGCCATGCTCTCCCACAAAGATGCCATCGATTGCCTGCGCTTCGCGCACCAGGCGACGCCGTTCGTCATCGCGCTGGACGGGCTTGGGCGCACGGGGCGCGAGCTCGGGGCCGGCGGTTGCGGTGGGTTCGATACTCGATGTGCTCGAGCGCAGGTGCCCGCATCCGTCCACATACTGCGCTGTACCGCTGGCGTCGAGGCGGCGTATGTCGGCGCGTTCGCTCGCGTAGCCCACAAAGAGCGAGATGCTGTCGCAGACCACGTGCTTATCGACCAAGTCTAAAACGGCGTTGTCGACCATCTCGCGCAAGACGGTATAGGCCTGTTCGTAGGCATAACCCTTCGAGAGCACCTGTCCTGTGGTGGTCGAAGTTGCTTGCGGGCGATAGGCTTGGATATCGGCGATGGTTGTCGGCTCGCGCCCGAAGGCATGGTCGATGAGATATTCGGCATTGACGCCGAGCTCGTCGTAGAGCAAGTTCTCGTCGAGTGCGGCGACGCCCATCAGGTCGTAGACGCCATACTTTTCGAGTCGGGCTGCCACGCCGGGGCCGATGCCCCAGATGTCGGTGATGGGACGGTGGGGCCAGATCTCCTTGCGAAAGGTTTCGTCGTCGAGTTTGCCGATGCGACTGGGCACGTGCTTGGCGGTGATGTCGAGTGCCACCTTGGCCTGGAATAGGTTGGGGCCGATCCCGACCGTTGCCGTGATGCCCGTGCGCCCCAAGACCTCGTCGCGCAGCGTGCAGGCGAACCCTTCCGCATCGGTGTGATAGAGGTCCAGATAGGGCGTCACGTCGATAAAGCACTCATCGATGGAGTAGACGTGCACGTCCTGGGGGCTGACGTATTCCAGATAGATGCCGTAGATTTGCGCCGACACTTCCATGTAGTGCTGCATGCGCGGTACGGCTTTGATGTAGTCGATGCCGTCGGGAATCTCAAACAGACGGCAGCGATTGTGAATCCCTAAGTCCTTCATGGCCTGTGTGATGGCGAGGCAGATGGTCGTGCGCCCGCGCGATTCGTCGGCAACGACCAGGTTGGTGGTGAGCGGATCGAGCCCACGGTCGACGCACTCGACGCTGGCATAAAACGTCTTGAGGTCGATGCAGATATAGGTGTGCTGCTCGTGCGCCATCCGTGTCCTTTCATCAAACACATGTTCTTATCGAATATCTGTTCGATAATACCCGCTCATCTGGACATCGTCAAAACCTGTCAAAAAGGGACTGGTTTGTTTTGGTAGGTATGGTCGTGCGGTTGGATTGGGTTTTAACGCAGCTCTAAAGAGCGCGAAACAGCTCGGAAAACCTCGCTTCGTAGCATGAGCCTAACGATTGATACCGCCTATACGCACGGAAGGGTTGTGGAAAAGATGGTCAATTATGGGTTTGGTATGCCGACGCGCCTTGTTGCGGATGGAGACGTGGCTCGCTGGTGCGGACGATTGGTCGCTCACTACGGCGGCACCAAGGCACTGGTCGTGCTGGGCGGTGACAAACATACGCGCGATGAGCTTGTCTCGGCGGCACTTGGCTCGCTTGATCGAGCCCTACTCGAGCGTGTGCTTTTCCGCTGCGGCTCGTTTGAGGGCGATTGGGGAGACGAACTG
>CAJLOU010000018.1 GCA_905208345.1 uncultured Collinsella sp. | reverse complement strand
TGTAGATAGCGCTTGTAGAGCCGGCCAGCTGTACCACCGTTGCATATCACCTGCTTAATGGGAGCCGCGTCGGTAATGCGCTCGATATGTGCCGGCACAACGTTTTTGATGCTGGCGTCACTCGAACCCTTAATATCGCAGCTCTCGATCACGTCCCACAGGGCCACACCGCCGTTGAGCAGCATGGCCCGCTTGGCGGCAATCGAGGCATCGAGCGTCGCGGGCTCACCGCTTGCCAAAGGATCGCCCTCGTTGGGCGGCACAGGCATACCGAGGCACGTGGCCATCACACGCCAAAAGCGATTCTGAGGGTTGCCGTAATAAAAGGCATTAGCGCGCGACAGCACCGAGGGAAACGATCCGAGCACCAAAACGCGCGAGTGCTGGTCGAACACGGGCTCAAACCCATGCTCAATATGTTGATAGCCCTCGTCAGACGCTGCCATGGCCTAGGCCCTCAACAGATAGCGCACCTCGTAGGGCGCAAGCTCAAGGGAGCCCGCCAGCTCGACCGTGGGCACGCCGTCGGCAAGCAAATCGACAAAGGAGCCGTTGAGTTCGCCAGCGCCAAAGGCGTAAGGCTCACCCACGGCATTCACCGCCACGAGTACCGTCGCGCCGTCACAGGCGCGCTCGAACAGCAGCTGCTTGTTCTGGATCACCACGTTGCGATAGGCACCGTAGTTGAGAGCACGGGCAGCCGCGTCGTCGGCCGAGCGAAGGTGTGCGAGTTGCGTGATGAACGCCGTCAGCTCGTTGGGCGCAAGCTCATCGAGCGCAGGGCGCAGCGCCCAGTCGCCATCGGGGCCGCCCTTTTCGCCAGCAATTCCCCACTCGCTGCCATAGTAGACGCACGGGATGCCCGGCATGCCAAAGAGCATGCCGTAGGCGGGACGCAGACAGGACTTGTCGGTGAGGATGCTCGCCAGGCGCGGCACATCGTGGTTGTCGACAAACGACAGCAGATGTTTGCCGCGGTAGATGCACCAGGGGTCGCCGCCAAACTGACGGTGCAGCGAATGGGCGATCTCGAACATGTTGACCGAGTTAAAGCTGGAGTACAGGCCCTTGTAGCACTCGTAGTTGGTGCAGGAGTCGAGCATCTCGTCGTTGACGATTTGGCTGTAGTCGCCGTGGAGCGTCTCGCCGATCAGCACAAAGTCGGGCTTGAGCTCACGGGTAAAAGCGTGCAGGCGGCGCATAAAGTCGCGGTCGAGCATATAGGCAACGTCCAGGCGCAGGCCGTCGACGCCAAAGACCTCGGCCCAGCGGCGCACGGACTCGAGTAGGTAATCGACCACGGCGGGGTTTTGCAGGTTGAGCTTCACGAGCTCAAAATGGCCTTCCCAGCCCTCGTACCAAAAGCCGTCGCCGTAGCACGAGTCGCCATCAAAGCTGATGCGGAACCAGTCCTTGTAGGGCGAGTCCCACTTGCGCTCCTGCACATCGCGGAAGGCCCAAAAGCCACGGCCCACATGGTTGAAGACGGCGTCGAGCACCACGCGGATGCCGTGGGCATGCAGTGTCTCGCACACGGCGGCAAAGTCGGCATCCCCACCCAAGCGACGGTCGATGTGGCGCAGGCTGCGCGTGTCGTAGCCATGACTATCGGACTCGAGCGGCGGATTGATGAGCACAGCGCCAATACCGAGTTTTTGCAGGTAGTCGGCCCATTGGGCGATTTTCATGATAGGAGCATCGGGGTTAGGCACGGCGTTAGCAGCCTGGGCGAGCTCATCCTCGGCAACGGGCGCGGCGTTTTCGCGCGGAGCTCCACAGAAGCCCAGCGGATAGATCTGGTAGAACGTCGTCTCGTATGCCCACATAGCAACCTCCCGGTAAGCTCAACACAACGACATCCATTGTATGCCCGGCTTGTATCCTCTTCCCCAAAATAAGTTGCGGTGGAATAGTTCCTGCTTGGGCCTTCAGAGGCCTTAAACAGGAACTATTCCACCGCAACTGATGAGGGGACGTGGTTAGGCGACAGGCTTTGCGCGACGAATGGCCGGGAACATCACCGTGATAGCGAGGATGACGCCCACGGCAGCGATCGCACCGCCCGCGTAGCCGATCAAGGCGATACCGGGACCCGAAACCACGGCTCCGCCGATCGCGGTACCCGTGCCGATACCGAGGTTGAACAGGCCCGAGAAGATCGACATGGCGACGGCCGACGAATCCGCCGGCGTGTACTTGATGAGCTCGGCCTGAAACGCCACGTTAAAGGCCGTGGCGCAGCAACCCCACAGTGCGCAGACGGCAAGCACTGCCACGAGCGACGATGCGGCCGGACCCATAAGCAGCAGAGCCACCGGCACGCCGGAGAGCGTGATAGCCAAGAACGGGAAGCGATGCCCATCGAACAGGCGGCCAAACAGCCAGCTTCCGAGCAGACCAGAGCAGCCAAACGCCGTCAGCGTCATGGTGATGGCGCCCGCATCGACATGCGCGACCTGCGCCAGGAAGGGCTCGATATAGCTGTAGCTTGCGTAATAGCCGGTCGCCATAAAGACCGTGACCGCGTAGAGCGCGATCAGGAACGGGTTCTTGAGCAGCTCGGGCAGCTGTTTGAGCGTAAAGCGCTCGCCCGCCGGCATGGTTGGAAACACGGTCGCCTGGTAGACGACCGCGACAGCAGACAGCGCTCCGACCACGGCAAACGTCATACGCCAGCCCACGGCCAGGCCAATGGCGCGACCGAGGGGCAGGCCAAAGATCTGCGCGATGGACGAGCCCGTAGCGATCATGCTGATGGCGAGCGCGCCGTGGCGAGTGTCAACCAAGCGCGAGGCCATAATCGAGGCGACCGACCAGAACACGGCATGTGCGCAAGCGACCACCAGGCGCGCGCAGACCAGGATGGGATAAGTCGGCGCCACAGCGGACAGAAACTGGCCCAGCGAAAACACGACCAAAACGCCCAGCAGCATCCGCTTGAACTCAAAACGCGAGGCAAACACCATGAGCGGCAGTGACAGCAGCATGACACCCCAAGCATAAACCGAGATCATGATGCCCGCCTGGGCCTCGGTGAGCGAGAACGACGCGGCGATATCAGTCAAAAGGCCGATGGGCATGAACTCCGACGTGTTGAACACGAATGCACAGCAGGTGAGCCCGACGAGTGGGAGCCACTGCTTGAGCGTGATGCCGTCTTGCTTTGTTTGAGCCATATAGGAAAACCTCTCCGATTATCTTGAGCGGTGGGCGATTATAGCAATGAGAAGTCTATAAAATGAGCAACAAAAGAATTCTTGGAAAACGATTGTTAACAGACGGCGCGCCAATTCTGCTTAGAAAGCAAGGTGCGCAGGAACTCAATGTCGAAAACGTGGCTTCATCTTCGGGCTATCGCGCCTGCTCGGATACGCACAAGGACACCCCCATGAGCACGTCAATTTCGAGCCAACTCGCAACCGCACAATGAACTAGCAAAAGCAGCATATAAGCAAACGCCCCATAATAAAGTCCCTCATGCACAAGCGCCGTCACTGAAAGTGCCGACGGCAGCGCCGCACTCGAAACTACCCATCCAACAAGAACCTGGATAGCGCAACTTGCAACCAGGTTCCATGCCACCAGCAGCGTTGCGGGACGCGCGATTTCTCTCCAGGAGGAACGAAGCACCGTGACCGAACGCATGATGTAGCGTGGTGCAAACCGAATGCCTCGTAGTCCCCTCTGCTCCACGTCCGCATCTTCAATTAACACGAATACGAACGACGCGGAAAGAAGCGTCACGATTACTGCCACCACAAGCGAACACAACACCCCGAGCTGACTGCTCGCAAGCGAGGCAAAGACTACAATTGCCGATAAAATCAAGTGAACCAAATAAATTAGCAGCGCCCCAGAAATCTGGAGGGGAACCGTCGAGGCCAAGAGATAAACCGGAGGGGTTCGAGCAGGTTGCACCGTCTCTTTGGACCGGTCGACGGCAAATAATGAAAAAGCCACATTCGATAGAAGCAGGTTTAAAAAGGCCGCGACCACAGTGCAAATAAGCGTAATGGACGGATTGATATAGGCGAGCTCAGTTGCAACGTTTGATACACCAATTTGAAGCGCGCTCATAACAAACAAGGGGATATATAACGCCATCGTGCAGCCACTCCGGCATTCCTTCGCCCGATCGCCCGATTCCAGAAAGACATTGAAGTTCTCTCGCAAGTTCACTCTATACCCGTTTTCTTACTAAGCAGGGCGAACGGGCGCCAATATAAACGCCGGTCCGCCCATCCATAATTTCTAGTTTTAACGTCCAGACTAGTCTGTCCAGCCGTCGATGTAGTCGCGGTTAAGCTCAAAGTACTGCGCGGCGATATCTTTCGCCAAGGAGTACGAATTAACGAGCGGGTGCATCGCGAGGCTCTCGACAATGTCGCACTTCGATCGGTTAACGATGCCACGCGCCACGGTGCGCTCGTAGTACTTGACGCGACGAATCAATTCGAGGTTTCCCGCGGGCACAGAATCGGCTTCGACGCGATGCGGCACGCAGCCATCGGTGGAGATATCGCACGTTGACTCAATGACATCTGTATCGAGAAGGCCGGGGATGGCGCCATTGTTGGGGGTGCACAGGATCATCTGCTGCGTCTTGCCAGAGCGAGCAATATCCATGAAGCGGAGCGCGACACCTGCGTATCCGCCAGCATCTTTGCCGTACACGTCAAACGTCCACGGCTTGTCGCGATGAATACCCGTCTCGGCCGCCATGTAGTTGTTTTCGCGCATTCCGTACCACTTCTCAAAGCACGCGAGGCCTTTTTCGAAGTCGTTCTCAATATCGATAGATGCAAGCTCGCTCGTCATTTCTCGATTAATTTCTTCGATTAGTTCGCCGCGCGTCTGGGGCGAAGAGAGAACGTTGGCAACGGCGCGCTCGCGATAGTAGAAATAGTATAGGTACTCATTTGGCACGCATCCGCGATTTAGGACGAGGTCCTTCTCGAAGAACCTAAGATCTGTATGAGCATATGCCCCGTCGTCGTGGATCAAGTCGGACATGATGTCCTCGCCGTCAACCGTCACATTGCGGAAGAACGAGAGGTGGTTGAGTCCATAGCACTCGCCCTGAACCGATGCGGGATCAACGCCTTTATACTCGGCAAACTGATGCAACATGCCCGAGGGGGCATCACAAATGCCATAAGTAAAATCATAGCCCATATCGCGTAGGGCCTGAGATACGACGCCAGCGGGATTAGTAAAGTTAAACACCTTGACGTCCGGCTTTGCGTACTTCTTGATTAACTCGCAATACGAAGCAAGCGCAGGGACGGAGCGCATGGCAAAAGACACGCCGGCTGCGCCAGTCGTCTCTTGGCCAAGAACCCCATGCGAAAGAGCAATGCGCTCATCGCGAACGCGCATATGGTCCCCACCGACGCGAATCGTCGTAATCACGTAATCGGCGTCCTTAACGGCCTCGACTGCATCGCCCGTCAGTGAAAAATTAAGCGTGGGGCAAAGCATGCCCGAGACATGGGCGGCAAGGCCACCGTAGATGCGCAGCTTCTCGGGATCATTGTCCATAAACACTAGTTCGTCGATTCCAAGCGATGACGCCTGCTGGGCTATGCTCTTTGCCAAAAACATGGAGCGGACGCCACCGCCACCTATGACCGTAAGTTTCATATCGAAACCCCCAATTAGCACATTCAATATTGCATGGTTCGCCTGTGTTTGGATATTGTATCCAGCATGGAGGGCCGCTTCCCGCCCCGGTTGCAAGGCGGGAAAGGAATTCCCCAAGGAGTTATTATTTACGCAACGGAAGCGGCCACACACGTCCGGCGGGAAGGAAGCACCGATGGTTGATAAAAAGCAGATTTCCAAGCTCTACTCAGCCGCAAAGCTATCCGAAACCGAGCAAAGCGTACTCGAATACCTACTCAACAATATCGACGCCCTCGATGATATTGGCATAAAACCCGTCGCCATGGCATGCTTTACCAGCATGACGACAGTCATCAGGCTTTCGAAAAAGCTCGGCTACCGTGGCTACCGCGAAATGATGTACGATCTCAAGCACCTTCAGCATGTCTCCCGCGAAATGAATCAATCACTCAAAGACAGTAGCGTCCACTTCGTATGTCACACCGGAGATGTAGACGTATTCATCGCCGCACTGCATCGCAACAGAATGATCGGAGTAAACGGAGAGGGCTTCTCACGCATCGTTGCGCAGTACATGGCGACCAAGCTCGTTGGACTTGGCTTTTTGGCCGTCATACAGGACTTCCTAGAAACCGATCAGTTTGTCGAATCCAACCGAAATACGCTCAGCTGCATGATGCTCATATCCAAATCGGGCCAGACAGAAGCCATCCTGGAAACCGCAAGGGCATGCCACGACGCGGGCATTACGACCCTCGCGTTTACCGGCAACGAAGACAGTGAGCTCGCCAAGACGGCAGACGCAATCTTTACGATACATGACGATCACCCAATGGATCTTAAGAACGTTAAGCCTAACTGCTTTACCGGGAGTTGTATTCTCGCATTCGAAGAACTATTGAGTATCTGCCTTGACAATCTAAAACAAGAAGGCTTGGCCCCCTAAATCATGCGATAGGAAGCCAAGCCCTGGAATTGCGCTATGCAATTGAAAGCCACTTGCGCGTTTTACTCGTCACCGAGAACTTCGTGCACCTCAGAAGCGACTTCGCCGACACGAGGACCGTAAATGACCTGGATTGCCTTGTCGCTCAGGCGGATAACGCCCATAGCTTCAAGATTCTTGGTGAACACCTCGTCGTCTGCAACCTTAGAACCATCCTTGACAATCACGCGAAGACGTGAGATGCAGTTGTCAAGATCATCAATGTTGTCGGCTCCACCAAGCGCTTCGACAATGCCAACAGCAAGCGCGCTGTCCTTGGTCGCACGGCCCTGGACTGCCTTCTCGGGAGTGCTATCAGACTCGCCCTTTGCCTCAGCGGCCTTTGCCTCGAACTCAGCTCTGCTGTTGATCAACTCAATATCGTCACCATCGTCTCGACCGGGCGTCTTGATATCGAACTTAGTAATAAAGAACCGGAAGAGGAAGAAAGCTGCCAGGAAAAAGGCGGGGAGCAGGATAAGGTACGGAAGCAGATTAAGCTTCTCGGGGCGGAATAAGAATGGGATCAGGTCCTTGATATTTCCCTGGTACACCGAAACGCCCATTGCCTCCGAGAGAACTTCACCCAGTCCGGAAAGCGGAGCGTAAACGCCAAAGTAGAGCCAGGGGGCGGCAAACAGGAACGTAAAGAGAATAGGCTCCGTAACGCCAAAGAAAACAGTCGAAATCACTGTGGGGATTAAAAGACCAGCAACCTTCTTGCGGTTCTGGGGCTTGGCACAAGACCACATAGCAAGGGCGATGCCCGGGAACCACGCGTAATCGTTAATGCCATAGCCAGCCATGAAGGCCCTAACCAAGAGCTTGTCACTGCTGGGAGAAGCGAGCTGTGCAAGCTGAATGGCGCTATTCCCCACCACGCGCGTTCCATCGACGACCATGGAGCCGCCAAGCTCAGTCCAATACATGGGCGTCTCGAGCAGCGGATGCAAGCCAAACGGCACAAGGCTCTCGAGCACCCAGCGATAGACAAACGTACCGACCAGACCGGAGCCTTTCACGAACGTCGCAATACCCGAGAAGCATCCACCGATGACGGGCCAGACGAAGTACATGATGCCGCCCAGGATGCCACCGGCGACCAGCGATACAATGGGGACCGTTCGACTGCCCGCAAAAAACGCCAGCGCCGTTGGAAGCTTGGTCTTGTAAAAACGGCCGGTGATCCAGGCGACCAGGCAGCCCACGATAATGCCGCCAAAGACACCAGAGCTGTAGCCAAAAAAGCCGAGCGAGGTAGTGTAGAGTGCGGACTGCTCACTCGCCTGAATGGACGTAAGGCCGACCTTCTGAAGAGCTTCCACCGTTGTATTGTCGGCAGCCAAGCCAGCTGCTCCAAGCAGAATCTCAACCGTCTTGAGCATGGTGAGATAGCAGACAAGGGCAGAAAAGGCAGCCCAGCCCTTCTCTTTGCGAGACAAGGAGAAGGCGCAGCCGACGGCAAACAAAACACCGAGGTTTCCAATGATTACCTCGCCGAGACCCTTAAATACCGAGAAGAACGTAAAGAGCGGCGAAGCGGCATACCAGTCCCAATTAACGCCAAGGGACACAAGGGTCAGTTCGGTCGTAAAAACGCTACCGATACCCAAAAAGAGACCGGAAATGGCAATGAGCGTAATCGGAACGAGCATTGCCTTTCCGAACGATTGGAATTTTTCTTTCATCAATTCCCTCCTCAATGAGCCTCTACAAACGACTATTGCACCCCACGTCCCCACACAGGCGAAACGGAAGACATGCTCGGCAATAGACACAAAGTGATTGTAGAAAGGGGCACAAAAAATGTGCATCGGCATCGCGTAATGCGGTTAAATCGACCGACGATTGCAAGTATTTACGAATCCGTAAACGGCAGCAAATAGGCAGCGAACGGCAACCTGCAGCGTAGGACAGTCCCCGCAGGCCGACAATTACCGGTATTCTGGCTCATATTTTGTTGAATTGTTGCTCGCCCAAAAGCGCGGAGCATCAACGCGCCCCTAAGCCAACCCCAGCAATATGCCCGCCGAATGCACGACAAACGCCACGATCCAGGCAACGGCGACCTGAAACGCGAATACGGCCACGGCATAGCGCGCGCCCAACTCGCTCTTGACGGCGCCGATTGCCGCCACACAAGGCGGGTACAGCAACGTAAAGACCAAGAACACGTAGGCGGTAAACGGCGAAAACATGGTCGACAGCGCCGCGGGCGACGTTGCGCCCAAAAGCACCGTGAGCGTCGAGATGACGCTCTCCTTGGCAATGAGCCCCGTGACGAGCGCCGTCGAGGCGCGCCAGTCGCCAAAGCCGAGCGGGGCCAACACCGGCGCGATGATGCTACCCAGACCGGCAAGCAGGCTTTGCGACTGGTCGGCGACCACGTTAAAGCGGATATCGAACGTCTGCAGGAACCAGATGACCACCGTAGCGGCAAAGATAATGGTAAAGGCCTTGGTGATGAAGTCCTTGGCCTTATCCCATGCCAGCATCACCGTCGTCTTGACGCTCGGCAGGCGGTAATTGGGGAGCTCCATGATAAACGGCACCGGGTCGCCCTTAAATGCCGTGCGGTTGAGCACCAAAGCCGCGACGCAGCCGACCACGATACCGATCAGATAGAGCGAGACCATGGCGGGAACCGTCGCCTGCGGGAAAAACGCCCCGCACAGCAAGCCGTAAACCGGCAGCTTGGCTGAGCAGCTCATAAACGGCGTGAGCATGACCGTCATCTTGCGGTCGTGCTCGGATGGGAGCGTACGGGTCGACATGATAGCCGGCACGGTGCAGCCAAAACCGACGAGCATGGGCACAAAGCTGCGACCCGACAGGCCAAAGCGACGCAACACCTTATCCATGACAAAGGCCACGCGCGCCATGTATCCGGAGTCTTCCAGAATGGAGAGGAACAAAAAGAGCACGACGATAATCGGCAGGAAGGTCAGCACACTGCCCACGCCCGTAAGCACGCCGTCGACAGCCAGCGAGCGCACCACGTCGTTGGTACCGAACGCCTTGAGGCCCGCATCGGCCGAGGCGATGATGGCAGCGATACCGTCCTCCATGAGTCCCTGCAACGCCGCGCCGATCACGCCAAACGTCAGCCAAAAGACGAGGCCCATGATCACCAGAAACGCCGGAATGGCTGTGTAACGACCTGTCAGGATGCGGTCAATCTTGACGGAGCGCACGTGCTCGCGGCTCTCGTGCGGTTTGACGACGCAACGCCCGCACACGTCGCCGATAAAGCTAAAACGCATATCGGCCAGCGCAGATAGGCGGTCGGTGCCGGCCTCGCCCTCCATCTGGGTGATGATGTGCTCGATAGCGTCGAGCTCATTGCGATCCAGGTGAAGCGCCTCGGTTACCAGCTCATCGCCCTCGACCAGCTTGGTCGCCGCAAAGCGCACCGGGATGTGCGCCGTCACGGCATGGTCCTCGATCAGGTTAGCAATACCGTGGATGCAGCGATGCAGCGCACCGCCGTCCGGACCGTCGGGCGCGCAAAAGTCCAGGCGACCAGGGCGCTCGCGGAACCGCGCCACGTGCAGGGCGTGGTCCACCAGCTCGCCGATGCCCTCGTTGCGGGCAGCGCTAATGGGAACAACGGGCACGCCCAACAGGCTCTCGAGCAGGTTGACGTCCACGGCGCCGCCGTTGGCGGTCACCTCGTCCATCATGTTGAGCGCGATGACCATGGGGCGGTCGAGCTCCATAAGCTGTAGCGTCAGGTACAGGTTGCGTTCGATATTGGTGGCGTCGATGATGTCGATGATGGCGTCGGGGTTTTCGTCAAGGATGAATTGACGGCTCACGATCTCTTCGCCCGTGTACGGCGACAGCGAATAGATGCCAGGCAGGTCGGTAACGCTTGCCTCGGGGTGGTTGCGGATGGTGCCATCTTTGCGGTCGACCGTCACGCCGGGAAAGTTACCGACGTGCTGGTTGGAGCCCGTCAGCTGGTTGAATAACGTGGTCTTGCCGCAGTTTTGGTTGCCGGCGAGGGCAAAGTGCAGCGGCGCGCCCTCGGGCACGGCCGTCTTTGCCGCACGGGGCGAATACGTCCCCTCGCCCAGGGCCGGATGCTCCGTCGTGCCGATTGCGGCGTTAGCGCGCGGACCCGTATCGGTGTCGTGAATACCCACGAGCTCGATGCGAGCGGCATCGTCCTTGCGCAGTGTCAACTCGTAGCCACGCAGGCGGATCTCGAGCGGATCGCCCATGGGGGCGTACTTCATCATGGTGACTTCGGTGCCCGGCGTTAGACCCATGTCCAAAATATGCTGTCGGAGTGCCTGATCGTCCGATGCCACCGATGCGACAACGGCGTCCTTTCCAATCTCGAGCGTATCGAGCTTCACGTCCGTGTTCCTCCCCCGGCGCCCACAGGGCGTTGTATTTATGTTCACCATGGCTAACCGTTTGCCATGGCTAACCAATTGTAACCATGCATGATAGCGCGAACACACAACGACGTTCAATCAGCAGATTGGCGCAATGGGGACAGGCAGGAGAGTTCAGGGCCATAGTTTCCCGATGAGGCCTCTCGGGGAAACTACATCCCAGAATTCTGGCTCGAAACGGGATATGGTTTCCCTAACAGGCCTCTTACGGAAAATGCATCCCAGAATCCCCGCTCGAAACGGGACGCGCTTTCCCAGTCGAGGCCCTATGGGAAACTGCGTCCCACCTTGAAAGGCAAAACTGGGACGCAGTTTCCGGGCGGGGCATCAAAAACGAAGTTGCGGTGGAATAGTTCCTGGATGGGCTGGTTGATGCCCCAGATCGGAGCTATTTCACCGCAAGTTATTGAAGGGCTGGGATGCCGAGACTCTTACAGATGGCGCTCCAGGAAGCGGAAGGCTAGGCGAATCCAAGGGCGGACCGCCACCTGCTTGTCCTCGTTGTCGACCGCGGTGTTGGCGTTGCCGAGCGAAAGGCCGTGACCGCCCTGGTCAAAGACGTGCATCTCGCAAGCGACACCCTCCTCGGCCATGCGCTGCGCAAACGGATAGACCTGTGCGATCGGCGCCGTCTTGTCGTCGGACACGCCCCACACAAAGGTCGGGGGCATCTGGCGCGAAACGTGCGTGGTGGGGCAGATGTCGGCCAGGTGCTCGTCGGTCGCCTCGCCGCCCGTCACCATCGACAGATAGTCGTTGAGCAAATCGCGCCCCGTCTTGCCGCCCGTCTTGGGAACGCGCAGATCGATACGCGGGTCGCGCGTCTGCATGTCGCGCACATAGGCAAAGTCGAGCAATGGATAGCCCAGCACCACGGCATCGGGACGAATGTCGTCCGGACGCGCCCCGGCAAGTGCCGCGAAGGGGCCGGTCTTCCACTGTGTTGCCAGCGAGGCGCAAATCATGCCGCCAGCAGAAAAGCCCACGACGCACACGCGCTTAGGATCGACATGCCACTCGTCGGCGTTGGCGCGCACCGTGGCGACCATCTTGGCAAGATCTGCCTGGGGGTGCGGAAAGCTCACGTCACCCGTAGAACTCGTCACATAGTTGAGCACAAAGGCCTGGTAACCGTGATCCAAAAACGCAAACGCCACGGGATCCTGCTCATGCGGAGCGATATGCGTAAACCCGCCTCCGCCGCAGATGATCACCGCGGGGCGGCGGCCATTGGGCTTGTCGGGCAGCGGCTCGGCACCCAGATACGTAAAGGTCGCCGGATATTCCTCGGTCGGCTCCTCGCCCCACAGCGCATGGTTCTCGACAATCATATGTGCTCCCTTCGCGCAAATTAAGCGCCCTTGTTTTTTGCCTTCAAGCGTACCCCACTTGAACCCGTGGCGCAGAAACACTCCGGCAATAAGTTTCCCTTCAACTGATATATCACATAATCCCAGTTCAGAGGTATCTTTGAGCAGCGTAGAATAGGGGCGTTGACAAAGCCGCGAAACACATATGAAACGTTTCCGGCAAACCAAACGCGCGATATGCGCCTATTTAAGTTGGAGGCAACTATGGGTCTGCTCGATTCGCTTAAGTCCACCTTCACCTCGACCGGCGAGGCGTCCGTTCCGCCCGCAGCAAGCTTCGCTACCCGCGAAGGCGTCATCTATGCCCCCGTCAACGGCGTGCTCGTCAACCTGAACGAGGTTCCCGACGAGACGATCGCCTCGGGCATGCTTGGCCAGGGCTATGGCATCGAGCCCATTACCGGCACCATCTATGCGCCCGCCAACGGCCGCATCGGTGCCACCACTGTCACCAACCACTCCATCGGCATGATTACCGAGGACGGCCTGCGCGTGTTCATCCATGTTGGCCTGGGCACCGTGGAAATGAACGGCAAGGGTTTTGCCCGCTTTGTCGAGATGGGCGATGTGGTCAAGGCAGGCCAGCCGCTCATCAGCTTCGACCGCGAGGCCATTAAGGCCGCTGGTCACGAGGACATCGTGACCGTCATCGTCTCCGAGCTCGATCGTCTTAAGAGCATCGACCATGTCGGCGAGTCTGGAACGCTTATCGGCGGCAACCCGCTCGTCAAGCTTGGCGACCCGCTGCTGGTTGCCAAGACCAAGTAGCCAGGCCCCGCGCCACACAGCCAAAAGGCACCTCGTCAAGCGCCCACGACCATTAGGCCGCGGGCGCTTTTCGTTTGAAAAACCATCCCGCCAATGCCTTATCTGTATAGCCCAAATGAGCCGAGCTGCTAGAATATCGAACTGTATGGATAACTATCATTCAACCGTTATGGGAGGATACGTGAACCGCACCAAAATCGCGCAGCTCTATGCCGATGCCGAGTCGCTCGGCGGCCAGACCGTCACCGTCGCCGGCTGGGTCAAGTCCGTCCGCGACATGAAGAACTTTGGCTTTGTTACGCTCAACGACGGCAGCTGCTTCCGCGACCTGCAGGTCGTCATGAACCGCGAGGCACTCGACAACTACGACGAGATCGCCCATCAAAACGTCTCGGCCGCACTCATTTGCACCGGCACCGTCAAGCTGACCCCCGATGCGCCCCAGCCTTTCGAGCTTTCTGCCACCTCCATCGAGGTCGAGGGCGTCAGCGCCCCGGATTACCCACTGCAGAAGAAGCGCGCAACCGTCGAGTTCCTGCGCACCCAGCAGCACCTGCGTCCGCGCACCAACCTGTTCCGCGCCGTGTTCCGCATCCGCTCTGTCGCGGCTGCCGCCATCCACCGCTTCTTCCAGGAGCAGGGCTTTGTCTACGTCAACACCCCCATCATCACCACGAGTGACTGCGAGGGCGCCGGCGAGATGTTCCGCGTGACCACGCTCGACCCCAAAAATCCGCCCCTCACCGAGTCCGGCGAGGTCGACTGGAGCCAGGACTTCTTTGGCAAGCATGCAAGCCTCACCGTGTCCGGCCAGCTCAATGCCGAGAACTTTGCCATGGCCTTTGGCGACGTGTACACCTTTGGCCCCACCTTCCGTGCCGAGAACTCCAACACCACGCGCCACGCCGCCGAGTTTTGGATGATCGAGCCCGAGATGGCCTTTGCCGACCTTAACGACTACATGGATAACGCCGAGGCCATGCTCAAGTACGTCCTTAAGGACGTCATGGCAACCTGCCCCGACGAGCTCAATATGCTCAACAAGTTTGTGGACAAGGGTCTGCTCGAGCGCCTGGACCATGTCGCCAACTCCGACTTTGCCCGCGTCACCTATACCGAGGCCGTCGAAATCCTGGAGCAGGCCGTCGCCGCCGGCCACAAGTTTGACTACCCCGTGAGCTGGGGCATCGACCTGCAAACCGAGCACGAGCGTTTCCTGACCGAGGAGCACTTTAAGCGCCCGACCTTCGTGACCGACTACCCGGCAGAGATCAAGGCCTTCTACATGCGCATGAACGACGACGGCAAGACCGTCGCCGCCGCCGACTGCCTGGTGCCGGGCATCGGCGAGATCATCGGTGGCTCCCAGCGCGAGGAGCGCCTGGATCTGCTCGAAGCCCGCATCAAGGACCTGGGCATGAATCCCGAGCAGTACAAGTACTACCTTGACCTGCGCCGCTACGGTTCCTGCAAGCACGCCGGCTACGGTCTGGGCTTCGAGCGCTTGGTGATGTACCTCACCGGCGTGGGCAACATCCGCGACGTCCTGCCGCACCCGCGCACCGTGGGCAACGCCGACTTCTAATCGTCGGACGCTAGCTCGCGTCGCCACACGCCAACGCTCATCGCATAAGCGTCTCTCGACATCGGTCGAGAGACGCTTTTTTCAACAGCATCCGTCAAGCTTTTGGCAAGTTTTTGGTCAGTTGAGCAGGGCTGTTGAAAACTCGAACCGCCGTTTGCCGACGACTACCGACCGCCCAGAGCGCCCTGCGCCCCTGGGATAACCCCGCGTCCTAGGCTCCATACCGTCGCTACCCAAAACGGAAAGGACGTGGGCACCATGACCGAAGCCGCTGTTGAAACCTACGACACCACAACGAGAGGCGCCGCCTCGATGGCAGCCTATCGCGCCGTTCGCATCCTGCAACTATTAAGCGAGAACACCGGCGAGGACAAGGCCATGCTTTCCGATGAGTTGATCCGGCGCCTCGCCCATCCCGACGACCCCGCCCGCATGCCCATCTCGGCGGCGCGACGCAGCATCTACACCGCCATCTCCGCACTTCGCCATGCCGGATACGAAATTGAGTACAAACGTGGCGTGGGGTATCGGCTCTTGACCCGTCCGCTCACCGACGAAGAGATCATCCGGCTCCACGGCATGGTCATGCGTAACCGCTCTACGCCCATTGCCATTCGAAAAAGCATGGCTCAGCACTTGGTCGCCATGGCGAGTGCCGACGTTCGCGGCTACCTCGATGCACCCGAGCCTGCTTCAAGCGCCGGTGGCAAATCCACCAAGGCCATGCGCACGCCCGTCAAGCGCATCGACACCTGCGAGCTCATCGAGCAGGCCATCGACCACGGAACCACGGTGAGTTTTGATATTTCGAGCGTCACGACACGTGGCGAAACTGAAGTAGCACGGATGACACTCCGCCCCTTTGCCATCAAGCAACGAGACGGCATCTCGTATTTGCTGGGAACGGTCTATGACGCCCGAGGCGCCGATGACACGCTGCGTACCGTAGAGATTGGCCGAATGAGAAACGTCACCACACGTCTCCTCGACGGCAAGAAGCTCTTCGCCGCCCTGGACGAGGACGACACCTCCTCCGCCGCATAAGACCCTCCGCCGCCCATTCGACTACCCGTACCGCCCATCCGATTCTGTATTAAAAAACCCGCCAGGCTGTTGTAAAAATGGACATCAGCGCTACTATAGTTCCACTTGCACTTTGTCCCAGTGCAGTGTTTCCAGCCATTTTTATACTGGGGGTAATGATATGAAGGACATCACCATCAGCCGCAGGAGCCTTCTGGTCTCCGCCGGCCTGCTCGCGCTCGCCCCGCTCGCCGGATGCGGCGGCAACTCTGGTTCCGGCTCTGCTGCCGCCGGTTCCGACTACACCATCGGCGTTCTGCAGCTCACCGAGCACTCCGCGCTCGATGCCGCCAACGACGGCTTCGTCAAGGCCATCAAGAAGAGTGGCCTTAAGGTCAAGATCGACCAGAAGAACGCCCAGAACGACCAGTCCACGTGTAAGTCCATTGCCGACAAGTTTGTGGGCGACAACGTCAACCTGATTTATGCCATCGCCACGCCCGCCGCGCAGGCTGCCGCCGGCGCCACGGCCGATATCCCCATCGTGGGCTGTGCCATCACCGACTACGCCGCCTCCGGCCTGGTCCAGGACAACGACAAGCCGGGCACCAACGTCACGGGCGCTTCCGACCTCACCCCGGTCGCCGAGCAGCTCGAGATGATGCAGAAGGTCCTGCCCGACGTTAAAAAGGTCGGCCTGCTCTACTGCACCGCCGAGTCCAACTCCGACGTCCAGATCAAGGCCGCCAAGAAGGAACTCGACAAGCTGGGCCTGGAGTACACCGATTTCACCGTCTCGAGCTCCAACGAGATTCAGTCCGTCGTCGAGTCTGCCGTGGGCAAGGTCGACGCGCTGTACTCCCCCACCGACAACACCATCGCCGCGGGTGCCTCGCAGGTCGGCCAGATCTGCAAGGAGAACAAGCTCCCCTTCGTGACTGGCGAGGAGGGTATGTGCATGGCCGGCGGCCTGTTCACCCTCTCCATCAACTATGAGGACCTGGGCTACGCCGCGGGCGAGATGGCCGTTAAGATCCTGAAGGGCGAGGCCAAGCCCGAAGACATGCCGATCAAACACCTCTCGAGCAAGGACCTGGTCGTCGTCAAGAATGACGAGATGGCCGAGGCCCTGGGCATCGACCTTTCCGCTCTGGACGCGTAATGCTATACGCGGCATGCGTCTAGAGCCCGTGCTCGCGCTTTAGCTGCGTTATTCAATATCTGAGCCACAGGGGCGGGCGCTGTAGACCGGCGTCCGCCCTGCTTGTTTCAGGTAAAACAAAACGTCTGTCCGCAGCTCTTCTATGCATTGTTACCGCTATTATGGAAAATCACGTGTCCACCCTATCCTAGGAGGTATGAAGCATGCTCATTGCATTGCAGGGCGCCGTTTCGCAGGGCGTCCTCTGGGGCATTATGGTGCTTGGCGTGTTTATCACGTTCCGCCTGCTCGACATTCCCGATATGACCTGCGACGGCAGCTTTGCCCTCGGCGGCTGCGTCTGCGCCGTGCTCATCGTCAATAACAACGTCGACCCGCTGCTCGCCGTGCTGGCCGGTATGTGCGCCGGCGCCATCGCGGGTGCCGTCACGGGCATTTTGACCACCGTCTTTGAGATTCCCGCGATCCTCGCCGGAATCCTCACCCAGATCAGCCTGTGGTCCATCAACCTGCGCATCATGGGCAAGTCCAATACGCCCATTCTTGCCAAGGGCACCGTGTTCTCGGCCGTCAGCAATATGACTGGTCTGCCGCAGTCCACCGTTGCCATCATCTTGGGCATCCTGCTCGCCGTGGCTATCGTTGCCATCCTGTATTGGTTCTTTGGCACCGAGATCGGCTCGGCGCTGCGCGCCACCGGCAACAACGAGTACATGATCCGCGCTCTGGGCGTCAACACCAACTCCACCAAGATGATCGCCCTCGTGCTCTCCAACGCCCTCATCGGCCTTTCGGGCGCGCTTATCTGCCAGAGCCAAAAGTATGCCGACATTGGCATGGGTACCGGCGCTATCGTTATCGGTCTTGCCGCCATCGTCATCGGTGAGGTGCTCGGCCGTCTGCTGCCCGGCGGCCTCACGCAGTTTAGCGTCCGTCTTGCCTCCGCCGTCTTTGGCTCCGTGGTGTACTTCCTTATCCGCGCCATCGTGCTGCAGTTGGGCATGGACGCCAACGACATGAAGCTGCTCTCCGCCGTGATCGTCGCCGTGGCCCTGTGCGTGCCCGTGGTTTGGGAGCGCTATAAGCTCCGCAGCTCCTACACGAAGGGGGATGAGGCAGATGCTTAAGCTCTCGCACGTCAAGAAGACCTTTAACAAGGGCACCGTCACCGAGAAGCGCGCGCTCACCGGCGTCTACCTCACCCTAAATGACGGCGACTTTGTAACCGTGATCGGCGGCAACGGCGCCGGCAAGTCCACGCTGCTCAACATGATCGCCGGCGTGTACCCGCTCGATTCGGGCGTTATTGAGCTCGACGGCACCGACATCTCGCGCCTGAGCGAGTCGCAGCGCGCCAAGTACCTGGGCCGCGTGTTTCAGGACCCCATGCGCGGTACCGCTGCCGACATGCAGATCGCCGAGAACCTGGCCCTCGCCAAGCGTCGCGGCCAGCGTCGCGGCCTTTCGTGGGGCGTCACCAAGGCCGAGAAAGATGAGTACGTCGAGCTGCTCAAGCGCCTGGACCTTGGTCTGGACACGCGTCTCAACGCCAAGGTCGGCCTGCTCTCAGGTGGCCAGCGCCAGGCACTCACCCTGCTGATGGCCACGCTCACCAGGCCGCGCCTGC
The DNA here is from genome assembly GCA_905208345.1 of uncultured Collinsella sp. Classification (GTDB taxonomy): domain Bacteria; phylum Actinomycetota; class Coriobacteriia; order Coriobacteriales; family Coriobacteriaceae; genus Collinsella. The sequence goes on along the minus strand of CAJLOU010000018.1, from coordinate 4,646 downwards.
TGCTGCTCGACGAGCACACCGCGGCCCTCGACCCCAAGACGGCCTCTAAGGTGCTTAACCTGACCGAGGAGATCGTCGACGAGAACCACCTGACCACGCTCATGGTCACGCACAACATGAACGACGCCATCCGTCTGGGCAACCGTCTGATCATGATGCACGAAGGCCACGTGATCTACGACGTGGCGGGCAATGAGAAGAAGTCGCTCACCGTAGCCGACCTGCTGCAGAAGTTCGAGGAGGTCTCGGGCGGCGAGCTCGCCAACGACCGCATGCTGCTGAGCTAAAACCTGCCAAAAAGGGACAGGTTTATTTTGGTAGGTTTTATCTGCGCAAACGTCAAAACCGCCGCAAAGGGACAGACGCCCTTGCGGCGGTTTTCGCATATTATGTCGATAATCCGATATTCAACCAGACATTCTGGCTAAGGACTAAGGAAACTGCCATGAAAAGACTCCCCCGCCTTGCGTTAGCCGCCGCGTTGTTTGCCGGCGCGCTCGCAGGCATCCCAAGCCTCGCTTGCGCGGGGAACCTGCCCGCCGCTATTGACGGCTCTGTGACCGTCATGCACACCAACGATATCCACGGCAGCTACAAGTACAGCTACAACGCAAGCAAAGGCACCGGCACTGTGGGCTTTGACGGACTGGCGGTTCTCTATAGCGCCCAAAGCAGCGCCCCCGATCTTTTGCTCGATGCGGGCGATACCTTCCACGGGCAGTCCTTTGCCACCATGAGCGAGGGCAAGAGCATCGCCGAGCTCATGGACACCTTCTACGCCGACGGCTACGACGCGACCACGCCAGGCAACCACGACTGGAGCTACGGCGCGGACAAACTCCGCACCATGACCGGCTACAGCACCACCGGCACGCCCTTCGCCATGCTCTGCGCGAACGCAAAGTCTACGAGCGGCGTATGGAGCTCGAGCATCACGAAGACGCTCGATCGCACCTGGGAGGATAGCGAGGATCACTCCACATTCGACTACAAAATCAAGGTCGGCGTCGTGGGTGCCATGGATGAGTCGCTGGAATCCTCGCTGCGCGCGGACCTGGTCGCGGGCACCAGCTTCTCGAGTGCCGCGAACGCCATCAATGCCGAGGCAGAGCAGCTGCGCAAGGAGGGCTGCGATGTTGTTGTGTGTATCGCGCACACGCTCGACGCCAAGACCTTTGCCACGCGACTCCGTGGCGTCGATGCCCTTATCGCAGGCCACGAGCACATCAACCTTAACGAGAAGGTGACGGGAGCCGACGGCAAGACAATCCACGTTGTCGAGGCGGGCAGTGCCTTTGCCGAGGTGGGACTGCTTTCCATTCCGTACAAGTACGACACCAATGGCACCGAGACGACCGACGATGACACGGTCACGGTCCCTGCAGACGGCAGCGACGAGAAGCTCTACACCGCCAAGAACGTCAACGACCTTTTGACAGACCCCGACAAGGGCTCCGACTACCAAAGCCGCCTTGAAGCCGTCCGCAACAAGATCAAGCCGCTCGACGAGGACTTTGAAAACGAATCGAACAAGGTGCTCGGCACATCCACCACCAACTATTTCTACGGCGAGGACGCCGCAGGCACGCATGGTTGGGAAATGGTGCGCACCACCGATTTCCGCCCCAGCAAGGAGGGCGACACCACCAAGGCCCAGACCATCGGCCACGTGATTTGCGGCTCCTATCTTGCCCTGACGGGCGCGGACTTCGCTATCGAAAACGCTGGCGGCATCCGCGGCGGCATCGCGGCGGGCAACGTGACCGCCGGCAACGTCATCGCCATCTCGCCCTACGGCAACACCGTGGAGACCTGGACCATGACCGGCGCGGACTTCCTCGCAGCGCTCGAGCACTCGCTACAAATCAGCGACGATTGCAACGACAGCTACGAGCTTCAGCAAGCCTACGTGGCGGCCGGTCACACCGAGCAGGAGGCGCAAGACGAGTACAAGTGGCGCGATGACTCTGGCAGCGTCCTCTCCTTTGGCGGCATCAACGTGACGATTGATTGGACGCAGCCCGAAGGCAAGCGCATCGTGAGTGCCACACTCACCAAAGACGACAGCACGCTCGATCCCACCAAGACCTATACCGTCGCCATCAACAACTACATCATCACCAACACGACTGACTTTCCCACTTTCGCAAACGCCACCAAGCGCACCGAGTGGGGTACCTGCGAGTCAGCGCTAAGGGCGCTGATCGGGCAGGACAGCTGGGAGAGCAAGATGACCTCGCTCGCGGGCACCATCAGCTTTGGCTCCGCTGCCGTGGACCCCACGCCCACACCGGCCCCGACGCCTAAGCCCTCGCCTAAGACGGACACGACGACCACGAAGGTCATCACCAAGAAGACGACCGGTAAGCTCGCCGCAACGGGAGACCGCACGCTGGCAGTAGTTGGCGCGTGCCTTATCGGCGGCATCATCGTCATCATGCTCGGCATTATCTGGAAGCGTCGACGCTAAGCTACACCGCCGGGCCTTACAGCCCCGCCGCGTAAACCTTATATCGAGCACAGAAGCCCGTCCGAATGTGATCGGACGGGCTTCTTGGTGGGTATCATGGTTGGACGATCATTAGGAGGTTTTCCCTACATGGAATTGTTTGAGCCGATTCTTCATTTCTTTGAGCAACGGTGGGTCCACAACATCATCTGGGCCGTCATCTTGGCGATAGGCACCGCCGTCGCCGCCAAGGTCGTATCCAAGACCCTGAACCATCTGCTTAACCGAGACGATAACCCGCTTCCGGCATCGAGTATCTTCATCAACATCGCGCGCGCCGTCATCTGGATGATCGGCGGCAGCTTTATCCTCGACAACTGCTTTGGCATTAACGCAAACGCGCTCGTCGCCGCTCTTGGCGTCGGCGGCATCGCTATCTCGCTCGGCTTTCAGGACACGCTGTCAAACCTTATCGGCGGCATGCAAGTGACCTTTATGGGCATCATCAAACCCGGCGACAATATCGAGGTCGGCGGCGTATCCGGCGTGGTCCAAGACATCACTTGGCGCCATACAACGATTGAGGATGCCTGTGGACAGACCATCATCGTCCCCAACTCCAACATTTCCAAGAACACGCTCGTGCACCTCATGCCCTTTGGGCGTGTGGCTGTGCCTGTTGCCGTAAAGGACACGTCTAAGTGGGCTTCCCTTGACGTGCTGGCAGACGAGCTCACGAGCGCAACCAAAACGGCCGTCTCGCCCATCTCGGGCTTTGACAAGGAGCCCTACGTACTCTTTAGCGAAATCGGCGACTTTGGCATCAAAGGAAAGATCATCTTTATCGTCAGCGACGACAGCACTACTTTCACGGCAGCCGACGCCTGCATCCGCGCCATCGCCCCCATCATCGCCTAAACCACCGCAAAGGGGACAGGCATCTTTGTAGTGGTTTTCATTCGTGGTACCATGGTTCATATCGTTGTTTAAACGACTAAGGGAGTAGACACCATGGAAGAGGCCTATCGTCAAGCACGCAAGCGCGGCGAGCAGGGACGCCGTCGCGCCATCAGCCAAAGCGAGCATCCATACCTTGCGGACCTCGATAGCTTGGTTGCTCAGCTCCCCTTAGGTCAGCGAGTGAGCGTCGGCCTGCGGGATATTCCGCTCGAAATGGTCGTCGGCACGGTCACCAAAGGCCGTCAGTCCGCCTTTTCATGCAACTTTATGCCTCTGCTGCCGTTTAACACCGAGTTCGCCCGCAAGTGGTCCAACCTCTACGACATCCAGGTAACCGAGGGCTATCGCGACCCCATCATCGTCACCGAGTTCATGCATCGGTTCTATGTCCAGGAAGGCAACAAACGCGTCAGTGTCCTCAAATTCCTGGACGCTCCAACGGTTTCGGCCAGGGTCACCCGTCTCTACCCCGGCACATGGGATTCCGTCGAAAGCCGCCTGTACGGTGAATTCTGCGCGTTTTGGCGTGTCTGCCCCCTATACGAGATCGAGTTCTCGCGTGAGGGAAGCTACGAGACGCTCGCCAAGATGCTCGGTCAGAACCTTATCGAAAAATGGCCGCAGAAAAAGGTCGACTACCTGCGCCACACCTTCCTGCTCTTTAAGCGCGCCTACCTTCGCGCAGGCGGCGACCACCTGGACATTACGCCTGCCGACGCCATGCTCGTTTACCTCAATGTGTACAACCAGGACCGCCTGCTGGATACGCCGACGGATATCGTCGTAAACCGCCTGTGCAAGATTTGGCGCGAGCTGGTCATTGCCGGCAAAAATGACGAGGACAAGGTCGATCTTGTCGAAGCGCCGAGCGTCGATGAGGAGGAGTCGCCCACCAAGTCCACCTCCGGCGTGCTCAACTTCTTTATGGGCAAGACTGTCTATTCGGCGGCCAACCCCCTGTGTATCGCCTTTATCCATGAGTTCCCCTGTGCGGCGTCGAGCTGGGACAGTCTGCACGACCAAGGACGCCAGTATCTCGATGAGCACTTTGACGGTATCGTGCGCACCGAGGCGTTCGAGGACTGTCACGATCCGGACGTGTTCTACGCCGCCGTGGAAACGGCTGTCAAACATGGAGACAACGTCATCTTCTCGACCTCGCACCGCCTGATGGAATACACGCTCAGAGCTGCCGTTGAGTATCCCCAGGTTCGGTTCCTTAACTGCTCTATCGGCC
>CAJLOU010000017.1 GCA_905208345.1 uncultured Collinsella sp. | reverse complement strand
GCCACAGCGTCGCGTTTTGGCATCCCCACCTCGCAAAGCCACAGCCTTATCGCCGGCCTGACCGGTGCCGCTATCGCCCTCGGCGGCGCGAGCAGCGTCAACGTCCACGAGTGGATGAAGGTCATCTACGGCCTGGCGCTCTCCATCGGCCTGGGCTTTGTCATGGGCTGGGTCCTGTGCAAACTCGTCTCGATTCTTTTCGCCGCCGCCAACAGGCGACGTGCCAATGTCTTCTTTAAATACGCTCAGATCGCGAGCGCTGCGGCCATGAGCTTTATGCACGGCGCGCAGGATGGACAGAAGTTCATCGGCGTGCTCTTTTTAGGCGTGGCCTTCGCAAACGGCCAGACCAGCGTCGGCGATGCCGGCATCCCCATCTGGATTATGCTGCTGTGCTCGGCCACTATGGGTATCGGTACCAGCGTGGGCGGTGAGCGCATCATCAAGTCCGTCGGCCAGAGCATGGTTAAGCTCGAGAAGTATCAGGGCTTCTCCGCCGACCTCGCGGGCGCCGCGAACCTGCTGCTTGCCACCCTTACCGGCATCCCCGTGTCCTCCACACACATCAAGACCTGCGCCATCATGGGCGTCGGTGCCGTCAAGCGCCTCTCGGCCATCAACTTCGGAGTCGTCAAGGACATGATGTTCACCTGGTTCTTCACCTTCCCCGCCTGCGGACTCATCAGCTTTGTCATGGCCAAGCTGTTCATGATGTTCCTCTAATCAAACCGAACGTCCATCCGGACCGCAACACTTCGCCCACCCGTCTTCGCCTCGAAAGGACCCACCCATGGCAAAGAAACCCGATTCGTTCTACTTTGACAACTACGTCGCTTGCGCCGACCTCGCCGTCCAGGCCGCAGAGCTGCTCACCAAGATTTTTGAGAACTTCGATCCCGCGCAGATTCACGACATGCTCAATAAGATGCATGCGATTGAGCATGCGGCAGACAAGAAGCACCACGAGCTCGAAGACGCCCTGCTCACCGCCTTTATCACCCCGCTCGAGCGCGAGGATCTGGATCTGATGAGCTGCGCGCTCGACACCGTGCTCGACCGTATTGAGGGCGTCGTGCAGCGCGTCTACTTCACCAACATTCAGAGCATCCATCCCGACGCCATCGTCATCGCCCACAAGGTGACTGACGCCTGCCGCGCCATGAAAGACCTGATGGTCGAGCTTCCCAACTACCGCAAGTCCAAAACGCTGCGCGAGCTGGTCATCCAGATCAACACCATCGAGTCCGAGGCCGACGAGCTCTACATCAACGCCATGCGCAACCTGCACGTTAACGGCAAGGATCCGCTCGAGGTCATCGCTTGGCGTGACGTCTACGCCTTCCTGGAGTACTGCGCCGACTGCTGCGAGAATGTGGCCGATGTTGTGGATTCGATTGTCATGAAGAACAGTTAATTGGGGGTACATGTCCCACCGGTCGCGGGCCCGGCCACTAATAACCTTTTTCACTCCGGCTGCAAGCAGAGTCGTTCAAAAGGTTATTAGTGGCCGGGCCCGCTCCCTTATGTACCACCATTGGAACTTTGGCTGATGGTTTGCGCGTGGTGGGGCCTTTACCGTAATGACCCTTGATTGCTCGAGGTTTTACTTTGGTATTCGATGAGCGTTTGGCTGATTGCCGCTTTGGGTACTGTTTGGGTTACTTTGGGTTTGTTTGATTTTTAATTGTTGGAGGGCTTGTATGTCTTATTTGGATCTGGCTCGGGCTCGGTATTCTTGTCGTGAATTTGAGGCTCGGGCTGTTGAGCAGGCTGTGGTGGATGCCATTGTTGAGGCTGGGCGGATTGCTCCTTCTGCTTTTAATAATCATCCTTCTCGTGTGATGGTGCTGGATACGCCTGAGCTTCTGGAGAAGGCTGCTGCTTGTCAGCCTCGGTTTGCTCGTGATGGATCTATCTTTGGCGCTCCGCTCATCTTCCTTATTTGTAGCGTTACCGAAGACGCTTGGGTGCGCCCGTATGACCAGATGAATTCCAGTGAAATCGATACGTCCATAGTGTGCGATCAGATGATGATGGAGGCCACCGAGCAGGGCCTGGGAACGTGTTGGGTATGCCATTTTAAGCCCGAGGTGGCACAGGAGCAGTTCAACCTGCCCGAGGGCGTCTATCCCTATCACATGCTCGTCTGCGGATATCCTGCCGACCACATCGCCGATTCCGAGCATCGCGAGGCCCGTACCATTCCCCTCTCCGACTTCCTCCTCAAGTAGATTTTGGGACATGCCCTAAAACCTATCCTTGACCGCTCACCGGTTCGCCGAGTTCTGCGCCACTATGTGCAGGGCTCGGTTTTTTATGTTGCGCGCCCCGGTACAGTCATAAAAAAGGACCCGCAAGCTGCGGGTCCTTTCTAGGCACTAAATTGTAGGCCGAATGTTAGTCCAGGTCTTCGGCAGCGAAGTTGTCGATCGGGGCGAAGGGATCGGCCACGGGGACAACCGGGTCAGCGACGGGCAGCGGCTCGGCGGGAACAGTCACCGCAGGAGAAGCGGCAGAACCGACCGGCGTGGAGGCCATGAGGTCGGCCGGGAAGGAGTTCTGGGCATCGTCCATGAAGTGCTGGATGAGCTTGAGATACTCGGCCTTGAACTCCTCACGAGAAGCCTTGAGACGATCGATCTCCTCGAGCTCAGCCTGCTTTTCGGTCAGAGCCTGGCGGATAACCTCGCGGGCCTTGGCGTCAGCCTCGTTGCGAATACGCTCAGCGTTCTCATTGGCATCGTTGACGATGGTCTCAGCGGTCTGCTGGGCAGCGATCAGGGCAGCGGAAATCTGGCGCTCCTGAGCGGAGAAGTCAGGGGCGGGAGCAGCCACGGGGGCGGCAGGAACGGCCTGGGCGGGGGCATCCTGAGCCTGGGCAAGCTGAGCTTGCGCATCGGCAAGCTGCTGCTCGGTAGCAGTCAGACGACCCTTAAGGTCGACGATCTTAGCGAGCATAGCGTCAACCTCAGAGGACAGCGTCTCCAAGAAGACGTCGACCTCAGCAGGATCGTAGCCACGCTTGGCCTCAGAGAAAGTCTGAGCCTGGATGTCTGCAGGGGTAATAGCCATAACAAGTCTCCTTTTTCATCGCCTCGGCGCTACACGCCCGACGTAAGTTACTAAGACAGTTCTACACGAGTATACCTATAAGAAGCTGCAGAACCAGCCTCTGCACCAACTGCAACGCAATAATCGCAACGACCGGCGAAAAATCGATACCGCCCATCGGCGGGATGAAACGACGGAACAGGTTGAGCCACGGACCGCACACGCTATCAAGCACCGCGGCAATATCCTGAAGCAAACCACCCTGCTTCATGGGAATCCACGTCATAAAGCAGTAGACGACAATGAGCGTGGAATAGAAGTTGAACAGCGTATTGACCAGCTGGACGATAGTGTAGATGTTGATGGGAATCTCCTCGTCTTGTCTTTACTTAAGGTAGCCGTCGGCACGAAGCTTCTTGAGATCGGAATCTTTGACCTCGCAACCGGCGGGCAGCACCATGAACACGCGGTCGCCCACCTCCTTGACCGTGGCACCCAGACCGCAGGCAAAGCCGTAAGAGAAGTCCAAGACGCGCTTGGCAACTTCGGTGCGTACGCCCACAAAAATCAGTGCGACAGGCTGCTTGGTGCGAACGCGGCGCACCACGGTCTCCACGTCGTCATAGCTCTCGGGGCGCAGGACATAGGCCGGCAGCTGCGGTGTGGCGTTGATGATATTGCTCGCATAGGCCGAGGCATCGCTCGGTGCAGGCGCAGGCGCAGCGGCGGCACGGGCGCGGGTGTTCTCGGCGTAGCTCGACGGCGTGTCATAGGCACCAGGACGATAACCGCTCGCAACACTGTCCTGCGAGCGCGAAGGCGGGTTATACGTCGTGGCATGGCGGGAGTCATCGCCGACCAGCTGCCCGGAGCGTGTATACACGGCAACCGACTCAGCTTCACCACGGCGCGTCTGACCAAGCAGGCCGTTGCTCGGCTCGTCTTGGGTGTAGAAGCCCTCGCCCGAAGCACCGCTGTAGCCGTTGCCCTGATAGCCATCGTCATAGCCATCATCGTAGCCGTAGTCGTCGTCCTGGCCATAACCCTGGTCGTAACCCTGCTGGCCGCCCAGGTGCATCTTATTTTTAATCTCGTCAAGGAAGCCCATGGTTGTGTCCTCTCGCGGTTTAGTGCAGACGCCCCGATAATCAGTGCGCACTTCAGAGCCTTATTTTACTGCAAACTCCGGGCTAAATACTACCCTGCCCAGGCGAACGAGCGTAGAGCCCTCCTCAAGGGCAGGCTCAAAGTCTTCGCTCATGCCGCAGGAAAGCTCAGGCAGGTTCAAATCGGGATGCGCCGCCTCCAGCTCATCCCTCAGCTCACGAAGCCCCGCAAAGGTGCGGCGTGCCACATCCTTATTCCCCCGGGGCGCCATAGTCATAAGCCCCTGTACGCAAATTCCCTCAAGTTCCGCAAGCTCACCCGCGGCGGCGCGAATCTCATCGGGCGAAAAGCCTCCCTTCGACTCCTCACCACTCACATTGACCTCAATGAGCACACGCTGGGGGCCGGCGAGTTCGCCTGCCTCAATCTTGCGGGCAGCACGGCTCGAGATCGACTGCGCCAGATGCAGCGAACCCACCGAGTGAATCAGCTCGGCTGAGCCCAGCACCGCATTGATCTTATTGGTCTGCAGGTTGCCGATCATATCGAAGCGCACCTCGGGCAGCTCCGGATGCTCCGCCAAACCTGTGAGCTTGCGAACCAGCTCCTGCGGGCGATTCTCGGCAAAATGGCGATACCCCGCCTGGATGGCGGCAACGGTCTCATCGACACCAACGGTCTTGGACACGGCAATGAGGCGCGCGGCGTCGTGGGGACGGCCCGCGCGATCGAGCGCCGCATAAAAACGTTCCAGAATCTGCTCGCGGCGAGCGCGCATCAAGTCCAAATAGTTATCCATTGCCAATCGCCTCCGCTGACAGCCAAACAAGTAGTCCCATGCTAACGCAAGAGCGCGGCCCCGCATGTGCAAGGCCGCGCTCACTTAGGTATTTACAATCTTTCGACGAACGGGGTTACTTACTCCTCGTCGTCCTCGCCATCGTCCTCATCCTCAAGATGATCGAGCAGGTAGCGAAGACCCTCGCTGACCTCGTTAACGGGCACCTTGGCAACGTAGCGTGCATCGACGGCGGGCCTCATGATAACACCCTCGCCCGAAGGCACGCGCATGCTCTCGAGCTCATCCTCATCAGTGCAGGCGATGTCACCGGCAGTCATACGCTGTCCGGTCAACAGGAAGGTCAGACGGCAGGCGGCATCGATGGAAATCGAGGCGATGCGATCGAGATAGCGCGATACCATGATGGCGCGGCGCAGGTCGTCATAGTTGCTGTCGTCGTCCATAAAATCGCCCGTGTCCATGCGGTTAAAGGTGCGGAAGAACTTCTCGTAGGCGGCGTGCACTGGCTCGTCCTCGACGGCCAAGTTGCAGATGATGGACATGTCGTTGGTGACGAGCGCAGAAAGCGAAGAGCCCAGCACCTGGTAGACGGCCTCAGCCTCGGCCTCGACCGTGCCGACAAGCTCCTTGGGCAGCGAGATGTCGGCCTTGATCATATGACGCGTGGCGCGGCAAATCTGGCGAACCTTATCGGTCATGCGCTGCAGGTTAAAGTCGACGTAGATGATCGTCTGCAGCAAGCGGAAGTCGGAGGCGACCGGTGACTGCGTGGCAATCAGGTTGTAGCAGACGGCCTCCAGGTTGGCGCAGCGTGCGTCAATCGAAAGCGTACGCTTCTTGGTCTTGGTGGCGAGCTTGCGGTCGTCGGTCACATAGGCCTTCACGGCATCGTGGAGGGCCAGATCGACGGCCTCGTAGATGCTCAGCATCTCGTGACGGGCCTCGATGAGCTGACGGGAAAACAGTTTGCGCATGGTTCACTCCAATCAGTTGGGTGCGGTCATGCCGCCCGCACAGTGAATACGCACCGGACCAGATCCGATCGGCTTGGGACTAGTCGCACCGATCAGCCAAAGCGGCCGGTGATATAGTCTTCCGTCCGCGAGTCCACCGGGCTGGTGAAGATCGCGTCGGTTTGACCATACTCGATGAGCGTAGCGGGCTCGCCGGCAACTTCCTGCAAGAAGAACGCGGTGTAGTCACTGATACGAGCTGCCTGCTGCATTGAATGCGTGACGATGATAATCGTCATCTCGGGCGCCAGCTCGGCCATCAGATCCTCGACCTTAGAGACGGAAGTGGGGTCGATGGCGGAGCAGGGCTCGTCCATCAGGAGGACATCGGGTTGCACCGCAAGCACGCGCGCGATGCACAGACGCTGCTGCTGACCGCCCGAGAGCGCCAAACCATCCTTGTTGAGCTGATTGGATACCTCTTTCCAGAGGTTGGCGCGCTTGAGCGATTCTTCCACGATGTCATCGAGGTCGCTTTTGCTAGTCACGCCCTGCAGACGAGGGCCAAAGGCGACATTCTCGTAGATGGATTTGGGAAACGGGTTGGGCTGCTGAAAGATCATGCCCACGCGACGACGGAGATCGACCGGATCGACACCCTCGGCATAGATATCGTTGCCGTCGAGCGTCATGGTGCCCTCGACGCGCGTGCCCTCAATCAGGTCATTCATGCGGTTGATGCAGCGCAAAAACGTCGACTTGCCGCAGCCCGAAGGGCCAATGAAGGAGGTGATGGCGTTTTTGGCGATGTTGAGGTCAAGCCCCGTCAGCGCATGAAAGTCACCGTACCAAAAGTTGAAATCCTTGGCCGTAATGGCCGCTTGCTCCAACGCGGGAGCGGACTGATAAACGGACATGGGACTCCTTAACTAGCGACGCTTGCGCGACAGGAAGCGCGCAAACAGGTTGAAGGCCAAAATGATCACCATCAGCAAGAGCGCGGTGCCGTAGGCTGCGTTCATGTTGATGCCGTCGTTGGCAAGCAGGTACAGGTGAACGGTCATGGGACGACCGGAATCGAGCGGCGAAATAGGTAGATTGATGGCCTGGCCCATGGTGTAGAGCACCACGGCGGTCTCGCCGATGGCACGGCCGATGGCAAGGACGATGCCCGTGGCAATGCGGCCAAAGGCCGAAGGAAGCACGATCTTGGAGACGACCTGCCACTTGGTAGCGCCCAGGCCGTACGCGCCCCAACGGATATAGCGCGGAACGGCGCGAATGGCTTCTTCGGTGGTGCGCATGACGATGGGAAGCATCAAGAGCGCGAGCGCCAGAGCGGCCGAGACCATCGAAAGGCCCAGGCCCATAGCCTCGACAAACAAGGCGTAGCCAAACAGGCCCATAACGATGGAGGGCACCGAGGCCAAAGCGTCAGCAGCGTAGCGAATGAGCTCGACGACCTTGCCCTGCTTGGCGTACTCGGCCAGATAGACGGCTGCCAGCACAGCGATCGGCGTGCAGATAAGCATGGCGAGCGCCGTCACGTAGACGGTCGAGACGATCGTGGGCCAAATTCCGCCCTCGGCGTTGACGCCCTGGGGCCAACCGAAGATAAAGTCGAGCGAGATGTGTGGCAGGCCGTTGATGACCACGTAGGCGATGATAGCGACCAGCACCAGCGTGGTGATGTAGGCAGCGGCACGAAACACGCCAAGCATGATCTTGTTGGACAGGTCCTTGTTGATGCGGCCCTTCTTGCCGTGGGAAAGGGCACGCTTGATGCGCTCGCGCGACGAGGTCGTATCGACCGTCGTGTCAACGGAATCGGACATAGCCTACCCCCTCTTCTTCTTGGAAATCAGACGGACGATACCCACCAGCGTGGCGGAGATGATAAACAGGACCACACCCATGCCGAACAGCGCCGAGCGGTGCAGACCCGAGGAATAGCTCATGTCGAGCGCAATCTGGCTCGTGAGCGTCGAGATGGGGCTCGCAATGCTGTCGGGAATAACCGGGGCGTTACCTACGACCATGAGCACGGCCATGGTCTCGCCGATGGCACGGCCCATACCCAGCACGATGGCATCAACGATACCCAGCTTCGCGGCAGGTAGCACGACCTTATAGATGGTCTGCCACTTTGTGGCGCCCATGGCATACGATGCCTCGCGAATGCCCATGGGAATGGAATTGAGAGCATCGATGGTGAGCGTGGTGATGGTAGGGACGATCATGATGGCGAGCACAAACCACGCCGTCAGCGCACCAAAACCAAGGCCGCCGGTCAGTTGTGCGATAAACGGGCGGATGATGATCATGCCAAAGAAGCCGTAGATGATGGAGGGTATGCCCGCCAGCAGGTCAACGGCGGGGCTGATGAGCTTGCGCACGCGCTTGCTGGCAATCTCGACCAGGTAAACGGCCGTACCCACGCCCAGCGGCACGCCCATGGCGAGCGCACCGACGGTCACCAGACCCGAGCCAGCAAGCAGCGACAAGATGCCGTAGTGGCCCTCGGAAGGCGCCCACGTAAAGCTAAAGAAGTCAGCCAGACCGATGTCAGTAAAGACGGGCAGCGCCGAGTACGTGGTAAAGACAAAAATCAGGATGACGGTAACGACCGCCAAGAACGCGCAGGCAAAGAAGATCCACTGCAGCGCCTTCTCCTTGATATAGGTACTGCGCGATACGAGCGCCAGCTCGCGCTTCTTGGGCGTCTGAACATTCTGCTCAGTCTGGGAGTTTTCCTGTGCTTCCATGCTACTCACTCCCCTTCTCGTCGTTGGTGACGGGAATAAAGCCCGCCTCGCGAATCTGCTTGTCCATCTTTTCGGACGTCACATAGTCGATGTAATCCTGCGCCTGCTGCGAAGGCACACCCTTCACAAAGAAGTAAAGGTCGCGCGAGATGGGATAGCCGCCACTCGCGACCGTCTTCTCGGACGCCTCAACATGATTGACCGAGACGGCCTTGACCGAGGTCTTGGCGTTGAGGCTATCGACGAAGCCCAGCGAAATGTAGCCGATGGCCCCACGCGAACGAGATACCACGTCGCGCACCTGGCCCGTACCCGAAAGAACGGCCGAGCGGCGATCGAACGGCGTGCCATCCATCACGATGGTACGGAAGGCCTCGCGCGTACCGGACGCCTCGTCTCGGTTGATGACCTGAATCCTCAGGTCCTCGCCACCGACCTCTTTCCAATTGGTAATCTTGCCGGCGTAGATATCGCGGAGCTGCTCGGTCGAGAGGTTATCGACGGGGTTGTCGTCGTTCACGATGACCGCAATACCGTCGTGGGCAATGACAATGGGAGTCAGGCCCAGATCCTGTTCGTCGGCATTGAGTCCACGGGAGGAGCTGGCGATATCGGCCGTGCCGGCGCTGACGGCCTCGATCCCAGCGGAAGAACCCAAACCGGAAACGAGCACGTCGATGCCGGTCTCCTCCTTAAAGCCCTCGGCCGCAATCTCGGCGATAGGAAGGCAGGTCGTGGAGCCAGCGACGGTAATGGAAGAGGTAGAAGATCCCGAAGAACAGGCGCACAGCGTAAGCGTAAGCACAGCGGCGCTCAGGACCGATACGATCTTTCTCATAGCATCACGCCGATCGCAGCATGGCGCCCACAGGTGCCGTCCTCGTTACGGTAGGAATAAAAGCGGTCGTTCTGACGCACGGTCGAAAGCTGGGTATCCACGATATTATCCGCGTCGACACCGACATCTACCAGCGCCTCGCGAATGGCAGCGGAAAGATCGAGCATGCGAGAGGTATTCGCATCGATGCAAGAGAACTCGGCGGCAAAGCGATCCATGAGTTCCTGGGATACCTCATATTCGTCACCCAAGATATGGGGGCCGATATAGGCGGAAACGTCGCTCGCATCGCAACCGGCAGCATCGCAAAGCGCCTGGCACGCCTTGGCGGAAATGCGTGCAATCGTGCCCTTCCAACCGGAGTGCACCACGGCAAATCCGCCAGGGGCCACCAGCACCACGGGAACGCAGTCGGCAAAGCAGAGCAGCACGGGTACGTTATGCGCCGTACAGACGATGGCATCGCAGCCCTCGGCAATCTGCTCGCGGACGTCCTCAAGGTCATCGGCGCCGTTCGAGGTCACCGCAACGATATGGTCACCATGGACCTGATTGGGAACGAGCAAGTTGTGCTCGCACTCGGCGGCACCCATAGCCTCGAGCACGCGACGACGATTTTCTTGAACAGCAAAGGGGTCATCGCCAACATGCGAGCCCAAATTGAGTGAGGAGTACGCATCTTCGGAAACACCACCGGCGCGCTCGGTGAAGGCAAAGCGAACATCGGATGTCGCGCCTTCCACCAACGTAACTCCATCATGGTCGACACGCGAAACGTTGTCCGCACGTGCTGCCATACTAAAGCCTCCTAATAACACAAGTACCGCGGCATCGCCGCTACAGCCCGCGTTTATACGGCTGTCATACTTCTCTAAAAGGATACCTGCTGCACTGGAGGCAATCGTAAAGGGAACGTAAAGAGATTGGAGGTTCTAGTTTACAAAGTCGAAATAAAAAGGGCGCGTCCATACGGACACGCCCCCGTGAGCAACAATGCAAAGAACGACTTAGAAGCTACCGCGCTTCAGGAAGTCGGGAAGCTCGAACTGATCGTTGCCGAAGTTAGGAAGCTCGGTGCCACCGACGTTGCGGGTCGGAGCGGCCTGAGCCGGGCTGGTGGCCGGAGCGGTGCGCTGCGGCTCAGCGGAGGCAGCGGCCTTGCTCTGAGACTGCTGAGCAGCAAAGAGCTCGTCCTGACGGTTGACGTTGGAGTCGGAGAAGCCCGTAGCGATGACGGTGATACGCACCTGATCGCCCAGGGACTCGTCGACAACGGTACCGAAGATGATGTTGGCCTCGGGGTCGACGGCGTTGGCGACAACGTCGGCGGCGTCGCTGATCTCCTGGATGCCCAGGTCCTTGGAACCGGCGATGGAGAGCAGCACGCGTGTGGCACCATCGATGGAGCTCTCGAGCAGCGGGCTGGAGATGGCCTGCTGGGCAGCGTCGACGGCACGGGTATCCCCAGAAGAGGTACCGATACCCATCATGGCGGTACCGGCCTGCTTCATGATGGTCTTAACATCGGCGAAGTCCAGGTTGATGATACCGGGGACGGTGATGAGGTCGGTGATGCCCTGGGTGCCCTGGGAAAGGACGCCATCGGCAATCGCGAAGGCCTCGAGCATGGTAGTCTTCTTCTCGGCGATGTCGAGCAGCTTATCGTTGGGGATGACGATCATGGTATCGACGCAATCGGAGAGGGTCTTAATGCCCTCCTCGGCGCTCTTCTTGCGCTTGCGGCCCTCGAAGGTGAAGGGCTTGGTCACGACGGCGACGGTCAGTGCGCCGACCTCGTTCATCGCGATATCGGCAACGATGGGAGCAGCGCCGGTACCGGTGCCACCGCCCTCGCCGCAGGTGATGAACACCATGTCGGCGCCAGCGAGCGCCTCGGCAATGTCGTCGCGGGACTCATCGGCAGCCTTGCGGCCAACCTCGGGGTTGGCGCCGGCGCCCAGGCCGCGGGTAAGGTCGGTGCCGATGTGCACCTTGATATCGGCATCAGAGATCGCGAGTGCCTGAGCATCGGTGTTGATGGCAACAAACTCGACGCCGCGGATGCCCTCTTCGATCATTCGATTGACCGCGTTGGTACCGCCGCCGCCGACGCCGACCACCTTAATGACGGCAAGGTAGTTGTTGATCTCTGTCTCGTGCATGTCGGTCCTCCGAACAAAGGTTATAGCCATAGCATGGGTCGACCCCTGCGCACATTAACCTTCAGGTTGAAAGTAAATGCAAAGGTAAACCGTATTATGGTTGCACATTATGAACGTATCAGTCAAATAATTGACCGTGAAAACCAAACAAACCAGATAAACGGCGTGGTATGGCCACTCAACAAAGCATCAACCAGCGCTATGAGGTCGGAGCATTCCTAAATGTGTAGTTGCCCGGAGAGCGCACATTGATATACGTTACGCCCTCTACCTGCGAAAGCAACTTGGTGACTACGCGTTCCTTCTTGGCGATATCGTCCGAATCGCCCAGCGACACCTCAATGCCGTTATTGAGGTTTGCCGAGATGGCTTCGACCGAAGGCGTGGAAATATCCTTGACTTGTCCCAAGAACTCGCTCGAAAAACCACGCACATAATCCAGGCCGGCCTTAACGGCCTTGGAGCTCACCGCCTGACCGGAAACTGGAGCGACATCCGCCGAGACATCAGTCAGCAACACCGCGCCATAGTGCTTAGCGAGCGCCAGTGCGGCATCGATGCCGGTCAGGGTATTTGAGCCCTGCCCTGTCGTGATGACGTTGCCCTGGTCGTCCACTTCGACCGACGTCGACAGCGGGGCGATCCAGGTGTCATCATCCCCGATGGCCCAGGCTAGGTCATCGGAGCTGATATAGGCAATTGCGATGACCTTGCGCTCCATAGGCGTAATGATGAGCGTATGCGGGAACTGACGCTGAACATCCACGCCCGAGACCCACGGGTTCTGCTTGAGGTCCTCGGTAATCTGGTCGGGATCGACGTTAAAAAGCGACGTTCCCTCGGGCAAATCGATCAGCTGGATAGCATCGTGCTTCGTCACATGCTCGCTGCCTTGAATCTGAATATCAGTGGCGGTAAACAATCCAGAGTTAATCACCACGATGGCAACGACGACGAGCACGGCCAAGACGGCCAGAACGCCGCCCACGATTTTGCCTTTGCCTGTAACGACAGAAGCGGCGTCTGATGTTTTATTTGCCATCGCCCCAAGTGAAGACAACGGGTTGACGCCTTTTTTACCCGAAGGCTTCTTGGCGGTAGCCGGCACCGATGTCAGCGAGCGCGGTTTCGATGCGCCCAGCGTGCGACCCGGACGCAGCGTTTTAGTTCCCGTCGGTGGCTTAGGAGTTGCCATGGGACGGGCAGGCTTGGCGCCCATAACAGGCTTTGACGTCACCGAGGGACGCGAGGACTTTTTTGCGGCCGGACGATTACCGAGCTGCGAGCCGACGACCGGACGACTGGTCTGTCGAGCATGCCCGACAGACTTAGAGTGCGCGACGGTATTGCGTTGAGGTTTGGCAGGCGCGCCGGAACGCCCTCCGGCGCGGCGGAAGGTGGGTTTCGATGCTCTAGAAGCCGAGGAATTTAACTTCCGGTCTGAGCTCGATGCCATACGCCTCCCTCACCTTTCCGTGCACATGTCTGATAACCGCGGCAACGTCATCGGCCGAGGCAGTTCCGTTATTAACGATAAAATTAGCGTGAACGGGCGAAACTTCCGCGCCGCCAATCGAAAAACCCTTTAATCCACAATCCTCGATAAGCTTGCCCACGCTCGCATCGGGCGGGTTGCGAAAGACCGACCCGCAGGATGCGCGACCCATGGGCTGTGTACGCTTGCGCCTCGTCAGGTACCGCTCCATGCGCTCGCGAATGTCGGCCTTGGGCGCCAGTTTAAGCTTGAGCACGCACTCGAGGATGATCTCATTGCGGGGAAGGCTACATTCGCGGTAGCCCCAAGTGATCTCGGACCCCGCATAATGTTTGATACCGGATGCCGGGTCAAACGTTACGACATCCTCAACCAGCGAGCCAATCCACTCGGTCCGTGTGCCGGCATTCATAGATATCGCACCGCCAACCGAACCAGGGATGCCAACGGCAAACTCAAGGCCCGAGAGGCTACGCGACAGGGCATCGTTGACCAGGCGCGCAAACATCACGCCCGCACCGACCGTCAGCGTACAACCGTCATCGGCAACAACCGTGCGCTGAAACTCACGTCCGAGCGAAATGACGGCGCCGCGATAACCGCCATCGGCAACCAGCAGATTGGAGCCCTTGCCGATGATGACCCACGGCACCTGCTCGCGATCGAGCACCGCCACGGCGCGGCGGAGGGCATGATAGCTATGGCACGTCACAAAGAGGTCGGCCTTGCCGCCGATACGATAGCTCGTATGACGCGCAAGGCGCTCGTCCTCGATCACATCCGTGTCGATCATGCCCGAGAGCGCCATGACGGCGTTAAACAGACCCATTAGACTTAAGCGTCTTTCTTGGCAGTCAGATACTCAATGAACTCGGGACCGACGGTCGTAACGTCACCGGCACCCATAGTGAGCAGCAGGTCGCCCTCGCCCACCATCTGCTCGAGCTCCTGATTGAGCTCAAGACGGCTGGAGCAGTACACGACCTCCTTGCCAGGATGCTTGGCGCGCACGGTATCGGCGAGCATCTTAGAGGTGACACCCGGAATGGGCATCTCGCCAGCCGAGAACACATCAATCAGCAGCAGTTTATCGGCATTGGCAAATGCATCGGCAAAGTCGTCGCACAGGGCCTGCAGGCGCGAATAGCGGTGCGGCTGGAACACGACGTCGACGTGCTTGTAGCCCAGCGACGAAGCAGCAGCAAGCGTCGCCTTGATCTCGGTGGGGTGATGGCCGTAATCATCGACCACGGTGATGCCATCGATATCGCCCACGTGGGTAAAGCGACGGCGGACGCCCTCAAAGCTCGAGAGCGCCTTGGCGGCGGCGTCGATGTCAAGGCCCAGGACATGGGCGACGGTGAGCACCGCCGTGGCGTTGAGCATGTTGTGGCGACCGGGATTGCTCTTGATCTCCACAGCGTGCTCAGTGCCGTCCTCAAAGCGAACGATAAAATCGCTCTGGATGCCCTTGACATCCGGGTGCATGCAGACGATGTCGTTGCTCTCGGCAAAGCCGTAGGAAAGCACGTGACGACCCGTCGACTTGGCGAGCTCGACCAGATGCGGGTCCTCACCGCAGACGATGACGGTGCCGTCCTCGCCCACCAGGCTCATGAATTTGGCGAAAGTTGCCTCGATCTCCTCGATACCCGAGTAGTGATCGAGGTGGTCGGCCTCGACGTTGGTCACGATGACCACGTTGGGGTTCAGGAACAGGAAGGAGCTGTCGGACTCGTCGGCCTCAGCGACAAAGTAGTCGCCCGAGCCGTTCTTGCCGTTCGTGTCATAGCCCTCGACGATGCCACCGATCAAGAAGCTCGGATCCAGACCCATGCGGTCGAGCATGGTGGCGCACATCGAAGACGTGGTGGTCTTGCCATGCGTGCCGGCAACAGCGACGGTGGTGTAGCCGTGGCCCAAAGCAGAGAGCATCTTGGCACGGGGCCACACGGGAATACCAAGCTCGCGAGCGCGCACGAGTTCAGGGTTGGACTCCGGAATAGCGGTGGAGACAACAACCACGTCGGGCTTGACCTCGTCGATCGTGGCGGCCTCATGGCCCACATGCACCTTCACACCAGCGCGGGTAAGCTGGCGGATATAACGTGACGTCTTAAGGTCGGAGCCGGTAACGGCATAACCGCGCTCGTGAAGAACGAGGGCGATGCCGCTCATGCCGGCGCCGCCGATACCGATAAAGTGGGCGCTCTTAAACTCGGGCGCGGAGGTTGCAGTCTGGGAATCAGCCATGTGCTCGTGTACTCCTTGCGTAAACACTGCCTGTAACCCGTTAACTGTACCGCACCTACCGCATCAGCGCGAGGGCGACCGACGATATCCCGTCTAACTAACGCAAACCCTCTACCGCATCCGCCAGAAGAGCGGCGGCCCTATCCTGAGCCAGACCACGCGCCGCCTGACGCATGGCGTCGCGCGCCGCCGCGTCATCGACCAGGTGCAGCAGTTCATCGGCAAAGGCAGAACCGTCGATATCGGCATCGGCGCAGAGCACGCCGGCCCCAGCGTCGACCAGATAACGGGCATTGGTGGTTTGGTGGTCGGCCGTCGCATGCGGGTACGGCACGAGCACCGAAGGCACGGCGAGTGCAGCGATCTCGGCCACGCTCGATGCGCCCGAACGCGAGAGCACCAAATCGGCAGCAGCCAGCATATCGCCCATGTTGTCGATGTAAGGCTGGACGCGGTAACGCTTCGCCTCCTCGGGCGTCAGCGCCAAAGCGCGCTCGGTCTCCTCAAAGCCGTCGGCACCCGTCGAATGCAACACATAGAGATTCTTGCGCGAAAGCAGCTCGTTTTTGAGCGAAGCCACACGCTCGTTGAGGTGCTGGGCGCCAAGTGAACCGCCAAAGACGAGCAGCAGCGTAGCGTCCTCGGGAACGCCAAGTGCCTTGCGGCCGCGAGCGCGATCGCCCTCGATCACCGAGCGACGTACGGGGTTGCCGGTCATGAGCACGTGGTCAGGGTCACCTTCGCGCTCAAAGACCGAACGCGCTGCCGGCACCGAGATGCACACGCGGGCGGCGTGGGAGTTCATCATCTTGTTGGCCAGGCCCGGAACAGAGTTCTGCTCATGCAGCAGATACGGAACGCCCGCGCCCTTGCACCACCCCAGCAGCGGAACCTCGACATAGGCACCAAAACCAATGGCGGCATCGGGCTTGCCGACCTTTGAGAAATGACTGGCGAGCGCACGCTTGGCTTTGTTGACACGCCACAGCGAGGTCAGCGCCGTCCAAGGACGGGAGCGGTCGAAGCCCGTGACCGTAATGGGCACAAAATCAAACCCAGCCTCGGGGACCAGACGACCCTCGAGCTTGCGCGACTGGCCCACGAACACAACGTGGTGGCCACGGTCACGCAGCTCTTCGGCCAAGGCGAGCGCGGGGTTGATGTGCCCGGCCGTGCCGCCGGCTGCAATAGCAACGGTCATTTTATCGGTCATGGTAGTCCCTTCGTACACGCGGTCCCTGGTCGTCGGTACGCAGACGCGCCGACGGGTCCGAGTTCAAATCGATTCGATTATATCCGCCGCCCGCGTTGCGAGGGCTGGGGCGCTGAGGACGACCTTGCGGCGCCGTTCGCTGACGCGGGCGGGCTGCCGGCTCGGTCGCAGAGCCATCCAGGACGGTAAAACCGTTACGCGAAGATCGCTCGCCGCGCACGTGGGGCACGCCGGCGGTACTCTCATCCATAACGGCAAAGCTCTCGCGGCGGCGGTCATACTCATCGCGGCGGGCGCTCTCGTACGAAACGCGCAGGATCAACCCGGCAAGCATGAGCGACACAATAATCGACGAACCGCCGTAGCTAATAAACGGCAACGGTTTGCCCGTCATGGGAAACACGTTGAGGATGCCCAGCGCGTTAATCAAAAACTGCACTGCGAGAATGACCGCGGAGCCAGACGCCATAAGCGCGCCCCGGCGATCGGTCGCCTGCTCGGCAATGCGAAACGCCGAGTAGATCAGCATCGCAAACACCAAGAAGAACAGCACGGTTCCGACAAAACCGACTTCCTCGCCAATGATGGCCAGGATGTAGTCATTGTGCGCCTCGGGCAGATACGAGTACTTCATGGTTGAGTTGCCGATGCCACGGCCGAACAGACCGCCCGAGGCAAAGGCCATAATGGCAAGCGTGGCCTGATAGCCGTCACCATACTCGTCGGCCCAAGGGTTCAAGGCAACCTGAATACGCACCATACGGTACGGCTCTGCGACAAGCGCAATCACGATCACGAGAATGCCGAAGATTAGCACGCCGATGATAAATCTGGGGTCGAGACCCGCAAACAACGCCATGCACATGAGGGTCAACAGGATGATCAGGACAGTACCGAAATCGGGCTGGATAAAGATCAGAAAGAGCGAAATGCCCAGGTAGATGCCCATCTTGCGAAGGAATTCGTTGATGTTGCCACCGGGCGAAAAGAAGCGATCAAGCATGATGGCCGAATACGCAATGGCAAATGGCTTTAAAAACTCGGAAGGCTGGAACTGAATACCGGCGATGTTAAGCCAGCGCGTGGCGCCACGGCTGCCGCTGCCCACCAAGAACACCAGAAACAGTAGCCCTATCATGCCTATGAGGAAGATCCTGAGCACATCCTCCCCAAACCAGCTGTCCGGCAAAACGCGCACGATGGCAATCAGCGCCAGAACACCGACCACGGCAAACGCGGCCTGTCGACCCAGAAAAAACGTCGCCGAGCCATTCTCGTGCAGCGCCTCGACCGAAGACGCCGAGTACACCATCAGCAGGCCAAAGCATACCAAGGTAAACAAGCAGGCCATGAATATCAAACGGGGGCGCATGATACGGGCGGGAACGCCGGCAATATAGCGTTCGCTAAACGACTGCCCGCCGCGGCTGGAACGCGGTGTGATACGACGTGAGGAAGCACGGTCCGAGTCGGGCCTCCTCATACCTTGTCGGGGGCTCTCCTCTCTCACCGCAACCCCTATTCCATTTGTGATTTCGCTGCAGCGGCAAGCTGGGCCACGTAGTCCTTAAACACGCGGCCGCGCTCCTCATAGCCCGAGAACTCATCGAACGAAGAGCAGGCAGGAGAAAGTAAGATCACGTCACCACGGCTCGACAGCGAACGGGCGACGTCCACGGCGTCGCGTAGGTCATCCGCCTGGGCGATATCCACATCGCCATCGACATCGGCCTCGTCCATAGCGGAGGTGAAGCGCTCGCGCGCATCGCCAAAGCAGACGACCGAGCGCACGTTGTCCATAACGACGCGCGCGAAGTCCGTGAGCGGCGTGCCCTTATCGTGGCCGCCGAGCAGCAAGATCACGTCGTCATCGGGAAATGCCGTCAGTGCCTTCTCGACCGCATCGGTGTTGGTCGCCTTGGAATCGTTGACGTAGCGCACGCCGTCAATCTCACCACACGGCTCCACGCGGTGCTCGAGCGGCTGGAACGAGGCCAGACCGCGGCAGACACCGTCGACATCGGCACCGACTGCCAAGGCAGCCGTGGCAGCGCACAGGGCATTGATAACATTGTGATGGCCCGAGATCTTGAGCTCGGATGTAGCGATGAGCGGGGTCTCGACACCCTTCAGACGCACGATCATCTTGCCATCGCGCACAAAGGCGGCATCCTCGCCCTCAGGCTCGTCAAAGGCAACCTTGCAGATGCGACGACCCGGCGTGTAGATGTACTCATCGAACTCGTGAATGCCGGCGTCTTCGACGTCGACAACCGCCAGATCGTCATCGACCATATTGTCAAACAGTTTGATCTTGGCAAGCGCGTAGTTCTTATGGCTCTTATGCCAGCCCAAGTGGTCGGGAGTGATGTTGAGCAGCACCGCCACGCGGGGGTGGAGCTCGGTTGTCGTAGCAATCTGATAGCTCGAGAGCTCAGCCACAAACCACTCGTTGTGGGCTCGGCCGTCAATCTCGTTGACCGGCGGCTCGCCGATGTTGCCGACAGCAACGCTGGCCTCGCCGGCAGCCTTAAGCAGATAATCAGCCAGCGACGTGGTGGTCGTCTTGCCGTTGGTGCCCGTGATGGCAATCCAGTTATCGGGCGACAGGCGATAGGCAAACTCGGGCTCACCCATAATCTGGGCGGCATGCTCGCGCCCGGCCTTAAAG
The DNA here is from genome assembly GCA_905208345.1 of uncultured Collinsella sp. Taxonomy (GTDB): domain Bacteria; phylum Actinomycetota; class Coriobacteriia; order Coriobacteriales; family Coriobacteriaceae; genus Collinsella. The sequence goes on along the minus strand of CAJLOU010000017.1, from coordinate 4,222 downwards.
AAGCCCGAGAACTCCGAGATGCCCGGGCACGTCACGCATACGTCATAGGCGCCCTCGACCTGTTCGGTCCCATAGACAAACGACGCACCAGCAGCCTCGAGCGCACGCGTGGCGTCATTGGGCTCAGAGGTGCCGCCGCCATACACGGTAACGGCACTTACGCGCTCGGGATGTGCCAGCGCCCAGCGGGCGACATCGAGACCGGATTTGCCCTGACCCAAAACGAGCAGGCTAAAGACATCAGCAAGAGGCATGAAAGACCACTATCCCAACTGGAAGAACAAAGCAAGGCCAACGGCACCAAAGGCCGCAGCGATAATCCAAAAGCGGATGACGACCTTGGTCTCGGCCCAGCCCTTCTTTTCGAAATGATGATGGATGGGCGCCATAAGGAAGACGCGCTTGTGCGTAAAGTGGAAGTAGACAACCTGAATCATGACCGACAGGGTCTCAACGATAAACAGGCCGCCGATGATGAGGGAGACGACCTCGGTATTGGTCATGATGGACGTGCAGGCAAACGCGGCGCCCAGGGCAAGCGAGCCGGTATCGCCCATAAAGATGCTCGCCGGATAGCAGTTGAACCACAGAAAGCCCAAACAGGCACCGGCACACGCGGTGCAGAAGATGGACAGGTTCACGTCTCCGTGCAAAAACGCCATGGCAGCCATGGCGAGCATGGCAATCATCGAGGTGCCGCCAGCAAGACCATCAAGGCCATCGGTCAGGTTCACGGCATTAGAAAGACCGGCGATCATCAGCCAGCAAAAGACAATGTAGAGCCACGGGAACGAAAGGCCGCAGATGGTGGTCGAAAGAACACCGAGGTCAATCGTCAGGCCGCCGGGAAAACGAATCTCGGGGGCGACGCCGCACCAATTGACGGCGAGCACCGTAAAGGTGACACAGATAATGGTTAGGCCGATCATCTTGGCATGGGGCGTCAGACCGAGCGAGCGCCCATGTGTAACGGAGGTCAGGTCGTCGATCAGGCCCAGCACGCCGGTCGCCAGCGTGGCGAGCAGCACGAGCACGAGCTCGGTGGTGAGCTTGCCCATCAGCAGGCAGGTCAGCGAGATCGCGACGAGGATGACAACGCCACCCATGGTGGGCGTTCCCTGCTTAACCAAATGACGCTTGGGGCCGTCGGCACGAACCTGCTGGCCGATACCCTCGACCTTGAGTAGCTTGATCCACCACGGCATGAGCAGCAGCGCAATGGCAGCGGCGATGCCAAGCCCCAAAAAAGCCTGATACGTTGGATACGAGGGATTGCCGAACATGGGCTAGCACACACCTTCCACAAAGCGGTCGAGCTCAACAAAGCGGGAACCCTTGACCAGTACAACATCATGTTTTTCAAGCGCGCCGCCCATGCGGTCGAGCACCTGCTGATAATCGGAGAACACCTGGATGCGGTCCTCGTCCATGCCCATCATGCGCGCGGCATCGGCCATAAGCTGGGCCAGCTCACCACCCACGCACGCCAGCATGTCGAGCTTCTTGGCGGCGGCATAGGCGCCCACGAGCTCATGCATGCGAGGAGCCTCATCGCCCATCTCGCCCATCTCGCCCAGGATCGCCATACGAGACCCCGTGCACGAAAGCGAGCACAGTAGATCGAGACCAGCAGCCATGGATTCGGCGCTGGCGTTATAGGAATCGTCGATGACGCGGGCACCGCTCTTGGCGCGCTTGATCTCCTGGCGGTGCCCGGTGATCGTGAGGCCCCTAAAGGCAGCATCGATCTGCTCGGGCGTCACGCCCAGGCGATAGGCAACCGCGGCGGCCTTAACGGCATTTGGAACGGACTGCACGCCGGGGATGGCAAGCATGGTATCGATCGTCTCACCCTGGCCAAAATCGAGCGTAAAGACCGGACGGCCCTCGTCATCAACACGAATGTCGCGGGCACGGACCTCATCGTCGTCCGAGACGCCGGCCAGCATCACGTCGATACCAGCAGGCTGGGCGAACGTATCGCGAATGAACGGCGTAAAGTCGTCCTCGCCGCCCAAAACCAGCAGCGGCAAGAAGTCGCCGGCGGCGCACATGCCCTGGACAATCTCGGCCTTAGCGCGGGCGATGTTCTCGCGGCTGCCCAAAATGCCGATGTGAGAGGTACCAATCTTGCTCACGATGGCAAGGTTGGGATTGGCGGACTGGGACAGGCGCTCAATCTCGTGGAAATGGTTCATGCCCATCTCGAGCACCAGGACCTCGGTATCGGCCGGAGCGGAAAGCACCGTGAGCGGCATGCCGATCAGGTTATTGAAATTGCCCTTGGTGGCCCAGACACGATAGCGCTTGGCGAGCACGGCGGCGAGCACGTCCTTGGTCGTCGTCTTGCCGATGGAACCGGTAATGCCAACGACCAGGCAGCCAAGCTCCAGGCGATACGTGTGCGCCAAACGCAGCAGAAACTCCTCGGGATCATCGGTCAGCAAGATGGCACAGCCCTTGTCCTGCGCCAGCGAGACCAGCTCGGCCTCGGGCTCACGCGTCATCACGACGGCGCCGGCACCCGACTGGACGGCACGGGAAGCAAAATCATTGCCGTCGACGTTTTCACCGGGAAAGGCGACGAAAATTGTCCCTTCCTCGACCTGGCGCGAGTCGATAACGCACCCGCGGCATACCCAATCGGCTTCTCCCGTCACGGTTCGGGCCCCTGTTGCGGCCACGAGGTTGTTGACGGCGATCTCTATCATTGCAGCTCCCCTGTAAACCTAATAATGCTATCGGCGTATTGTATCCCAGTGCCATGCGCGCGTGGTGCAGGGCATGTGAACACCCTTCAGATCAAACGGCAGACCACGCTCAAGATTGTAACCCCCTACTTCGTGTGCGGGATACCCAGCACGTCGAGCGCGTTGGCCATAATGGACTGGAACGGCACCGCAGCGGCATCTGAGCCGCTCGGCGTTCCGTCGAGCGTGATATAGCACAGCACCTTGGGCGATTGTGCCGGTGCAAAGCCCATAAAGGACGACATGTAGTTCTCCTTGAGGTAACCGCCGTTCTCGTCGGCTCGTTCGGCCGTACCGGTCTTACCCGCCACGTCATAGCCGTCAACCGCGCCGCCAACGCCCGTTCCCTCGGACACGACCGTCTGCATGCACGATGTCACCTGGGATGCGGCGTCCTCCGAAATCGCGCGCTCGCCTTCACCCCAGTCCTTCTCGTCGCCTTTGCTGGACTTATAGAAGTGCGGTGTCATCATCACACCGCCGTTGGCGATGCCGCCCACGGCACGTGCGATCTCAATCGGCGAGACGGACAGCGCCTGTCCAAAGCTCATCGAGCCCAGCGTGGCGCCGTCATACTGGTCACGCTCCTTGACGATACCCAAGCTCTCGCCAGGAAAATCGACACCGGAGCTGTGACCGATGCCCCACTTGTCCACATAGGCGGCAAAGTCGTCGGCACCGATCTTGCGCCCCACCAGGACAAAGCCCACGTTGGACGAACGGCGCATCATCTCGCGCACATCCATGGTCATGGCGTAGTCGCGCTTGTCGGCATCGGTGACGGTATCGTCACCCACCTTGATGCTCGCCGGCACCTCAAACGACGTACTCGATCGCACGACGCCCAAGTCGAAGCCGGCGCCCGCCACGAGCGTCTTAAAGACCGAGCCGGGCTCGTAGGCGTCGGTGACCAGGCGCAAGTTCATATCCTCGGTCTTGGCGTTTTCCAGATCGGTCTGGTCGTAGGTCGGGTACGAGCAGGCGGCGAGAATTTCACCAGTCGTGGGGTCGGTGACCAAAGCCGAGCCGTTCTTGGCCTTTGTCTTCTCGACAGCCTCCGCCAAAGCATCCTCAGCCGCTCGCTGCATATTGACGTCGAGCGTCGTCACGATGTCAACGCCGTCGACCGCAGCCACCTTTTTATAGGCACCGCCCGCGATATAGCTGCCGTCCCTCGCGCGCTCGCGCACGAGGGTACCATTCGTGCCGGTCAGAAGCTTGTTGTATTGCTTTTCGAGACCCGTCAAGCCGTCGTTGTCTACATTCACTACACCCAGCACCTGCGATGCCAGATTGCCGTATGGATATACGCGCTTCATGGCCTGCTCAAAAAGCACGCCGGGCAGGTTCTTCTTCTCCAGCGCCGCAGCATCGTCTTCGTCCACCTGGCGCTTGATATACACCCAGGTGCCATCGGACTCGACGAGCTTGCGGCAGGTCTTTTTATCGATTCCAGTTGCCTTGACCAGCGC
>CAJLOU010000016.1 GCA_905208345.1 uncultured Collinsella sp. | reverse complement strand
CCGTCGTTGAGTTCTGTGAGCTCTATAGCGTTTCCAAAATCACCGTCAAACGAGCTATCGAGCAAATCACCGAGGAAGGTCTTATTACCAGCCGGCGCGGATCGGGCACCTACGTTAAGGACACGGCGGGACTTCCCGGCCAGGCGTTTTTCCAGGGCAAAAACGACCGTGCCCAGGGCTTTTCGTATGAGCACCGCGGGGAAAAGGTGACCTCGGTGGTCTACGATTTCTCGATTGTTAATCCACCAGCGGACATCGCAGCCCAGCTGGGAATTGCCGAGGATGACTTTGCCTATCACGTCGTGCGCGTGCGTCAGGCCGATGGGAAGCCCATCGTTATCGAGTACACCTACATGCCCCTCGAGCTGATTCCGGGGCTGAAAAAGAAGGACCTGTACGGATCGGTCTACCATTTCATCCGCGAGCAATGCGGGCTGAAAATTTCGAGCTTCCACCGTACCATTCGCGCCGTGGCAGCAACCGAGGAAGAAGCCGAGCGCCTGGACACCAAGCCTGGCTCTCCCCTGCTCGAGCTCACCCAGATTGGCTTTTTGGACAGCGGCGCCGCCTTTGAGTATTCGGTCTCGCGCAACGTTGGCGACCGCTTTGAGTTGCACAACGTAACGTTGGCATAGGTTTTTGCAGTCATGCGGGCGCTCGTTTTGAACAGTTTTACGCGGCGCCCACGCAGCACAATGGGAGTATGAACATGTCCGATTTGATTAAACTGACGCCGATCTTCCACGAGAAGATCTGGGGCGGCCGCCAGCTGGAGACCGTGTTTGGCTACGACATTCCCGAGGGTCCCATCGGTGAGTGCTGGGCCATCTCGGCACACCCCAACGGCGACTGCCAGATTGCGGAGGGCCCGTATGCCGGCCACACGCTGTCGTGGCTGTGGGCCGAGCATCGCGAGCTCTTTGGCAACTGCGAGGGCAAGGAGTTCCCGCTGCTCATTAAGATTCTGGATGCCAAGGACGACCTTTCAATCCAGATTCATCCCAACGACGAGTACGCCGCCAAGCACGAGAACGGCAGCCTGGGCAAAACCGAGTGCTGGTATGTGCTGGACTGCGAACCCGGTGCCACGATCATTGTCGGCCAGCGTGCCAAGGACCGCGCCGAGGCCGCGCAGATGATCGAGGAGGGCCGTTGGGACGAGATGCTTAACGTGCTGCCGATTCACAAGGGAGACTTTTTCCAGATCGACTCCGGCACCGTTCACGCCATCAAGACCGGCACGCTCATTTTGGAGACGCAGCAGTCGAGCGACGTGACGTATCGCCTGTACGACTACGACCGTCCCGGCACCGACGGCAAGCTGCGCCCGCTGCACATTGAGCAGAGCCTCGACTGCATCGACTTTGATGCCCAGGCTCCGACCGACGGCACGGTGAACGCGCCTGATGTCGACGGCGTGACCGAGCTCGAGTCTAACCCCTGCTACACCGTCGATCGCGTGCGTGTCGACGGCAGCAAGATCCTCGACCAGCGCTGGCCCTTCATGTGCCTGTCGGTCATCGACGGCGAAGGCACCGTCTGCGGCGACCCCGTCCACAAGGGAAGCCACCTGCTGGCCCCGAGCACCGTCAGCTCCATCGACCTCGAAGGCAAGATGGAACTGATCATCAGCCACCTGTAGGTCGCACCAACAACCCAAACGCAACAAGGGGCTCTCCCGTCCATGTGCGGGAGAGCCCCTTGCCATATCTATTTATCAGCCCACCCGGCTCTCCAGATCAAAAAGCGAACGAGCAGAGCGACGTTCGCAAGCACCGTTACCCAAGGACCTGGGCGGGCGTATAGGGCAACATCGATCGCGAGTTCCGCACGCAAAGGAGAGCACTTAATGTGCTCTCCGTCTTGCGCAGGACTGCCCGAGCAGGCGATGTTGCCCTATACGCCCGCCCAGGTCCGCCAGGATCACGACAGCTTGACGATCGGCGCGAAGCCCTTCATCAGCTTTTTGGTCTGACCGGTCTTTTCGAATTGAACCTCGATCATGTCTCCGGCGACCGAGATCACGGTACCCGTGCCAAAGGTCTTATGGCTCACGGTATCGCCCGCGGCAAAGTCCTGTGATGCACTGGCGCGATCGACCTTGCGCTCCACCGTCGGGGACACCTTAGACGACGGCTTTTTGGCTCGCGGCGCGCCCGAGCCAAAGGTCGAGGCAACACGGCCGGCGTCTGGCGAGACCCCACGATGGCGTTCGGTCCCGTAACTGCTGCCGCCAAAGAAGTCGTCAAAGCTCGATCCGCCACGCGAACCGGAACCGCCGGTCGAGCGCGTATGCGAACCGAACACCTTGCCGCCATACATATCCGAGCCCATGCCCGAGCCAAAGGTGCCGTGACGGTCGCCGCGCTTCTCCCAGCCCGTCCCCTCAAAACCGGCAGAACCGATACCGCTAAACTCGATGTCCTCAAACGGAATCTCGTTGAGAAAGCGCGAGCGCGGATTGGCAGAGGTCGAGCCGTAGGTGCGACGCGTGGCGGCATACGTCAAGAACAGGCGCTTGCGAGCACGCGTGATGGCGACATAGGCCAAGCGACGCTCCTCCTCGAGCTTGCCCGGATCGTCACTACCGCCAAAGTCGTGCACGTGCGGGAAGATGCCCTCCTCCATGCCGGCCACGAACACCGCCGGGAACTCCAGGCCCTTGGCGGAGTGGATGGTCATCATGGTGATGGCATGCGTCTCGCCTGCCAAAGAATCCAAGTCGGAGCGCAGGGCAAGCCACTCCATGAGAGCCGGCAGTGCCTTACAGGTAAGCGGACCGTAGGTGCGCTCGATCTCGTCGGCATGCACGGCACCCGCCGGCATCTCCGTCGGCGCGGCATAGGCGTTACCCGCGATGGCGGCGGCCAGGGCATCCTGCGGAGACAGCGCCGGAGCGGCTAGGCTATCGAGCGGGTTGGAACCAGCGGCGTCGCGAGCGCCAACCAGCGCCTCAAACGAGGATGCCGGGGCGGACGGTCCCGGCTCGGGCGCGGGCGCACTCACCACGACGGGCTCGGGCTCGGCGCTGACAGGCACATCGGCAACACCGGCAGCGCGCAGCTCTTCTAGGCTCTCGAGCGTACCCTCGATATCCTCGTGCGTCTCCTCAAATTCGGCGGCGACGCCCAGGAATTCCTGGATGTTCTCGGCGCGGCTCTCGGACTCCATGGTGCCCTCGGCGCGGAATGCCTGCAGCAAGCCCGTCTTGTCGACAATCATCTCGACGACATCCTTGAGCTCGCCATCCATGCGGCGACCCTCGCGCACCAGCGCCACAAAACTCGACAGGCCGTTGCGCACCTTGGCGCTAAACATGCCCGTCTCGGCCGTCGCAATCTCACAAGCCTGGAAGAACGAGCAGCGGTTATCGCGCGCCAGCTGCTCAATCTTTTGGATCGAGGTGGAGCCGATGCCACGGCGCGGCGTGTTGATAACGCGCTTGACGCTCATCTCGTCGGCCGGATTCACGATCATCTTGAGGTAGGCCATGACGTCGCGGATCTCGGCGCGGTCGAAGAATCGCGTGCCGCCGACGATCTTGTAGGGCACGCCCGCGCGCAGAAACATATCTTCGAGAATACGCGACTGGGCGTTGGTGCGGTAGAACACGGCGATATCGTCATAGCTCGTGCCCTTGGAGTGCAGCTTTTCGATTTCGCCGGCAATCCAGCGGCCCTCGTCGCGCTCGTCGCTCGCCTGGAAGGCCTGGATCTTCTCGCCGTCGCCCTCGGCCGTAAACAGGCGCTTGTCCTTGCGCTGCGAGTTGTGACGTACCACGGCGTTGGCGGCGTTCAGGATATGACCCGTAGAGCGGTAGTTCTGCTCCAGCTTGACGGTCTTGCAGTCTTTAAAGTCCTTCTCAAAGTCCAGGATATTGGTGATGTCGGCGCCACGCCAGCTATAAATGGACTGATCGTCGTCGCCCACGACCATGAGGTTTTGGTACTTGGCGGCCAGCAGGTTGGCGATCTCGTACTGGACGTGGTTGGTGTCCTGATACTCGTCGACGCTAATGTAGCGGAAGCGCTCCTGATACTTGTCGAGCACCTCGGGGCGGGTGCGCAGCAGCTCGAGCGTGCGCACGAGCAGGTCGTCGAAGTCCATCGCGTTGGCGGCGCGCAGGCGGCGCTCCAGCTCCAGGTAGACTTGCGCGGCCTTTTTGTCATTGGGGCTGTCGGCGGATTTGAGCATGTCCTCGGGGCCGATCATGGCGTTTTTGGCCGAGCTAATCTTGCTGCGGATCATGTTGATGGGGAACTGCTTTTGCTCGATGCCGAGCGCCTGCATAATGTCGCGCACCATGCGCTTTGAGTCATCGTCATCGTAGATGGTGAACTGACCGGTGTAGCCCAACAGGTCGGCGTCCTCGCGCAGCATGCGCACGCACATGGCATGGAAGGTGCACACCCACATGCCACGGGTGCCGCTGGGAATGAGTGCCGCCAGACGCTCGCGCATCTCTGCCGCGGCCTTGTTGGTAAACGTGATGGCAAGAACCTGCCAAGGTTTAACACCCAGGTCGCCGAGCATATGTGCGATGCGGAAGGTCAAGACGCGGGTCTTGCCCGAGCCGGCGCCGGCGAGCACCAGCAACGGGCCCTCGGTGGACAGGACAGCCTCGCGCTGGGCGGGATTAAGGCTGTCAATGTCGACGAGCGGCTTGGCGGGCTTGGGCGCCGGCGCGGGAGCGTCGTAAATGTCGAGCGGGACGAGCTCGGGCTCCGGCGCAGCAGGAGCGGTGTATGCATCGAGCGGCACGGGTTCCGGCGCGGGCGGCACGGATACCGCGGCGTTCTTTTCCCAGGGCAAGGGCTGGGTCATGGGCGACTCCTCATCTGACGGACGGCGCGCCTGCGGGCGGCGCCATAGTTTGAGCCGTACCAGTATACCGAGCCGCGCGGACACCGACGCAAATCACACCACGACTCCGTGCGTCACCGTCAGGCCGCCCCAGCGAATTTGGCGCAATGGGGTCAGGTTGGTCTGCACCAATCAATTGACAATCACGAAACCGCCGATGTCATGGCAGCAGCAGCGAGCGGTGGCCAGGGCGAACAAATTGGCATGAAAAGGGGCGGCATAGACCTTCTGGTCATGCCGCCCCCTTTGAATGACAAGTTGTCGCCCCGGCCGCCGCGCAGCGTCGACCAAGTTACAGGCCGAGCATAGGCTCCAGGACAAAGAAGTACGCGAGCACCACGATGCCCAGGATGATGCGGTAGACGCCGAAGCACTTAAAGTCGTGACGGCGCACGAAGCCCATAAGCCACTTGATGGCAATGAGCGACACCACAAAGGCGACGACGCAGCCCACGCCCAGGATGGCGATTTCGTTGGTGCCGAACGTGCCGCCCTTAATAAAGTACTTGACCAGCTTGAGCGCGCTCGCGCCAAACATAACGGGAATAGCCAGGAAGAACGTGAACTTAGACGCCACCGAGCGCGTGCAGCCCAGCAGCAGGCCGCCGATGATCGTGGAGCCGGAGCGCGATGTGCCCGGAATCAGCGAAAGCACCTGGAAGCAACCGATACCCAGCGCGGTCTTCCAGCTCAGATCCTCGAGCGTAGTGATGGAGCCAAAGTCCAGGTTATCGTCATCGTCTGAAGCGGCAGCCGCAGCGGGAGTGGCAAAATGCGCACCAGCGGGGCGTCCGCCCGCCACCACGGCACGCGAACCAAACGAACCGGCAAGAGCGGCCTGGTCGCGCTTGTTCGCGCGCCAGTTCTCGATCACGATAAACAGCACGCCGTACACAATGAGCGCCAGCGCCACGACGGGAGCATTGTAGAAATGCTCCTCCATCCAGTCGTTAAGCGGCAGACCGATCGCCGCGGCGGGAATGCAGCCGAGCACAATCTTGCCCCACAGCACCCAGGTGTCGCGACGACCCTCCTTGCCTTTGCTGGGAGAAAACGGGTTGAGGTCGTAAAAGAACAGGACGCAGACGGCCAAAATGGCGCCAAGCTGAATCACGACCAGGAACATATTCCAGAACGTCTCGCTCACGTTCATCTTGACGAACTCGTCCACCAAGATCATGTGACCGGTCGACGAAACAGGCAGCCATTCGGTGATGCCCTCGACCAGGCCCATGAAGGCAGATTTTAGAAGCTCAATGATATCCAAAGGGACCCCCTCGTTAGACACCCGCCGATATTGTTCTGCGGACGGTTGCGGGCGATGTCCCATTATCAACCGTTCGGCCGCGACCGCGCCCACCCTTACCAAAAAACTCGCCCGTTCACAGAATTGCGAGCGGTCAAACCCAAATCCTTGGGTATAACTGCAACAAGATAAAGTGTCCAGCGGCCACGCATCCGCGCCCGCCCGATGCACGAGCCCCACGCCCGTGCGATAGACCAAGGAGGAAACCATGAACGAGGGCTACACCAAGGTATTTGTTTCACTCGACGGTACTGAGCAGCAGGATTTTGTGCTCGCACGCGCCATCAAGGTCGCCGCGAACAACGGCGCCAAGCTGATTATCGGCCACGTTATCGATTCCACGGCACTCGAGAGCGCCGGTTCCTATCCGGTCGATCTGGTCAACGGCCTAGAGGAGGCATTTAAGAACTCCATCGCCAAGCAGCTCGAAGAGGCCAAGGCCAATCCCGACATTCCCGAGGTCGAGGTCATGATTCGCGCCGGCCGCATTCGCGAGACGCTCAAAGACGAGATGCTCGACGTGGTCAAGCCCGACCTGGTGCTCTGCGGCGCTCGTGGCCTGTCCTCGATCAAGTATGCACTCCTGGGTTCAATTTCGACGTTCCTGCTGCGCAACACCGACTGCGACATCTTGGTCGTGAAATAGGTTCCTTCCCGCCGGCGCAAGGCCTGCGGGGTTATCACGCCGACGTCCTCGCCGCTTCGCGGCTGCGGGATGTCGGCTTAGATAACCCCTCCCGGCCTTGCGCCTTCGTCACCGTACTTCAGCGAGTTATCTGATAGAAAAATGGCGTGCCGCCCCGTTTGGGGCGGCACGTTTTGTTTGGGCGGCACGTTTTTGTTATAAGGCGATCCTGCTTAAACGAGCTTGCACTTCTGGAATGATCTTCTCGAACATTACCTCCGCCTCGGGAAAACCCTCTTCTTTGAGACCGCGCGCCGCGTCTCTTAGCGCGTCTGGAACCTCATTGCAGGTATCAGCAATCATTCCGGCGACAATTCCCCCGGGCAAACCCGCCTCAATCATTTGGCTCATCACCGACCCACGCGTTACGTCGTCAATCTTGCGGCTCCCACCAAACGAGACGCCCATCTCACGAACGAGACTGGGGTAAACCGTTGTGGACAGCACGTCATAGAGCGGCGCCAACCTCACCTGCTTCCAACTTTCGTCCCATACGAGCGACCAGTTCTTTAGATGGTTATCACAGTTACCTACGGCATAGTCGAACAGCTGGTTATAGCCGACAAGGAACCTGTCCTCCATTTGATTCGTCGACGCCCTTCGCACCGCATCGACGATAAGCCCCAGGTAATTGACGCCCGTCGGCTCATATTTAAGCTCACGCGAGATGCCCTTGGCCTGACAAACATCTTCCTGGTGCAAACGGTATGGAATTGGCAATCCGTCAACCGAGCGTCCGGTATCAGGCGTTACTCGGTCAAATCGTTTCACGGCGATAATTGGCTCGGCATCCTCAACTCGGATAAGAAAGCACTCTTCGGCCGATAGGTCCATCAGAGAGGCGGCTCTCACGCACATCGCTTCGCACACTGTCTCGCCCGGGAACGTTTTCGACCCTGCCTTGAGAATGTGTGTGGATGGGGCCGCTCCATGAGGCAGGTACCATCCACCACATGGGTCATCACCCGTATGGTAGAGACCGACCTTCGCCTGAGCACCTGCAAGGGAGATTCGACTCTCTAGCGTTAAATCAAAAGCAATCTCCGCCGGTGCGTATGCCAGTCCGCTTAGCTGTTCCGCATCTATCTCTTCATAGCCCATTTCGAGACCGTCGGCCGAAGGCTCTCGCGTCAAAACCAGAGCGCCGACAGGTTCGTCGCGGACCAAATCGAGCACCTTAAAGTAATCTCCGCGTTCCGCTCGCGCCCTTTTCTCAAGGTCCCTGTTGAGCTGCCCCTCCGGAATGATGCCGGAGAAAAAGGAACCCGTTGCGTCCGGACTAAATGTCTCGGCCGACAACGGCAGCGAGATCGAAATCGGCGCCGCATCACCGCTCTCGAGATATTTGGGGCTATAGGTGAATATCGGAAACCCCGCATTTTCCTCCAATATGCCAACCGGCTGGTAAGACCCATTAAACTCACGGTGAACGAACAGCGTGCCATCCATTACTTCCCCCTCACCTTCAGAATAAAATCAACATCCACGATGGAGGCGTAATCGAAAATGACACCAATTTCGACCGTTGTCCGCCCCCGTTCGATATCACCAATCACACGAAGGCTGCGACCCGTCATAGTCGCGACGTCACGTTGAGTCAAGCCGAGTTCACGCCTTCTGAGCCTAAGGGCCTTCCCCATCTCGGCGGGATCGAAAACCGTGCGCTCCGAGAAAGCGACTTCCGACGGTTTGAGCTTGATGCGCCCATCCAGCTTTTTAATCGTTGTCACCGTTCTCATGACGCCTCCAGCTATATTCCTGTCCGTGAACTTAGTATAAAACTGTAGCACTATGTTCATGTACGGGAATATAGTGTTGACTACATTAGCAATGTTCCCGTTCAGGAATATAGCTGCTGAAAAGCCTGATTTCTTCTTACATGGGAAGATCCTGAACGGCTACGCCATACGGGCTGACTACTCAAAGTATTGGAACTTGTTGGTTGAGAAGGCAAACGTGATGACGAAGCCTTCGCCGGGCTCGGATGCCGCGGTGACGTCAATGCCCATCTTGGAGCACAGGCGCGCCACCAGGTAGAGGCCGATGCCCGTTGCGCGCTTGGTGGTGCGGCCGTTGTCGCCGGTAAAGCCCTTCTCGAACACGCGCGGCAGGTCGGCCGCGCTCACGCCGCAGCCGTTATCGGCAACAGTGAGCTCAATGCGCTCACTTGCCAGGCCCTCGTCCAGCAACGCGCCCGAAAACACGATCTTCGCGCCGTCCTCGCGCGCGTATTTAATGCTGTTCTGGATGAGCTGGCCCAGAATAAACTCAAGCCACTTCTCGTCGGTAAAGACCTCGAAGTCGAGGTTCTCGCACACTGGGGCCACGTGCGCCGCGATGAGCTCGCGCGCGTTGGCCTTAATCGCGCCCGTCACCAAGGTCTTGAGATTCCAGCGGCGAATCAGGTAGTCCCGCTCCACGACTTCCGAGCGCGCGTAGTACAGTGCCTGATCGATATAGCGCTCCACACGAGCCAGCTCACGGCCCAGGTCATCCACACGCGACAGATCGTCTTCGCTGCCGTCCAGGTTTTCCAAAATTAGATGGGCCGCCGCCAGGGGCAGCTTGGCCTCGTGAACCCAGCTTTCGATATAGTCGCGATAGTCATCGGTCTGACGCCGGCCTTCGGCAACCTCGTCGCAGGCAGCTTTGCCCACCCGGCGCAAGACCTCGTACTCGAGCTCGCCCTCGGCATAGGTCGGACATTGCACCATCTCCTGCACCCATGCGGGACTCTCGAGCTCCTCTGCCGCACGCTCCAGCTGGCGCAGAAAACGACGACGGCGCGCGTACTCGATCACGATGCCGAGCATACCAAAGATAAAGGACACGCCGACCGCCACGACCACGATAGAAACGGGTGCGCCGGCGACCGTCAGCACAAAGCAGCTCAGCAGCACACCGCACGTCCACACGGCGACGGGAAGCAGCGCATCTTTAAAGAACTTGCCAAACGACATAGCCGGCCCCTAGACCGAATAGCCTTGGCCGCGATGCGTGGTCAAATACCCCTTGATGCCGATTTTTTCGAGCGTGGTGCGCAGGCGGTTGATGTTGACGGTGAGCGTATTGTCGTCCACGAAGGCGTCGGAGTCCCACAGGTCCTGCATGATGGCCGAGCGCGAAACGATCTTGCCCGCGCGGCTCAGAAGCAGCGAGAGGATACGCAGCTCGTTTTTGGTGAGCTCGGTGCTGGTGCCCGTTTGCGTGTTGGTGACCATGGAGCGGGCGAGGTCGAGCTCCAGCCCCTTGTGGACAAGTGTGCTGCGCTCGCCTGCCGCCGTGGTGCGGCGCAGCAGTGCGTTGATGCGCGCCACGAGCACGCGCGCGCTATAGGGCTTGGGAACAAAGTCGTCCGCGCCGAGCGTCATGGCCATGACCTCGTCGATCTCGGTCGTGCGCGACGTGAGAACGATGATGGGAACCTCGGATTCGCGACGGACCTCATGGCAGATGTGCTGGCCGTCTTTGACAGGGAGCGTGAGGTCGAGCAGCACCAGGTCGGGCGCGGCGGCGAGAATATCGTGCGAGACATGCTCAAACGATTCGCAGGCCTCGATTTCAAACCCGGCGCGGGCAAGGATGTCGACAAGCTCACGACGAATGGGCTCGTCGTCCTCAACGACATAAATCAGCGCCATGGATTTCGCTCCCCTCTTGGTTGTCTTGCCACCATTATGGCTGCGAAACTGCAGGTGCGCACCGCGCGCGGTGCCAAGGTGACAGAACTGTTCGCGAGCGGGGGCGTTTTGTCCGCCTCGCACTCGCAGCGGCGGCGGGGACCAAAATGATTCTTTAATCCCCGTCCCAGAAAAATCATTTAGCGGCGGGCACGGAGCTTTTCGTAGCCTTCGGCGAAGAAGGCGACCGTGGCGGCGTCGGCCTCGGCGGCGTTCGTCTCGGTCGCGGGGACCACGCCGTGCTCGTCGCTCACTAGGAACAGCGCACCCTTGAGCTGCGCGGGAATGTCTACGCGCGTGACCGGGATTCCCTTGGTCTGGGCCAGCTGCTCGATGAGCGTCGCCGTGCCACACAGACACTCGTCCGCTGGCACCACAAAGGCGAGCTCGCCGTTGTTGACGGCGGCGAGCAGCTCGGGCGCCACGCCGGTTTCGTCGGCCTCGGAGCGGGCCTCTGCGGAGCGGGCGCGCAGCGCCTTGGCCGACGTATCGGCGAGCGGCTCGTACTCCCCCACCGTCATGGCGGCGTTGCCGTTGACGTCGATCACCAGCATGAGCACGCCGTCATGTGCGGTGTAATCGCCCTCGGCAAGCGACCACTCAACGTGCTGTTTGGCCCAGCTGAGCATGTTATGGGTAAGCGGCTCGCCCTGCACCAGGCGCTCGGACAGTGCGCGGATGTGGCGGTTGAGCATGGGCACCTTTTTGTTGGACATGCGCCAACGGCAGACAAGCGCGGGCTTGTCGAGCGTGAACTTCTCGACCGCCTCCTGATTGGCGCAAAAGTCCTCGTACGCACGCTGATCCTCGGCATTGCCAAACAGCTCGGCATCATCAATCTGGGGCATGGTCATACCTTTCGTGTTAGTCATTCCGTCCTCTTATACCAAAAAGACGGCCCTCCAAACGGAGCGACCGTCTTTTGCGGAGATTATTTTGTCCCGGGGCGAAACTTAGTGCCTAAAATGCCTGGCCCCTGTGAAGACCATCGCAATACCATGCTCGTTGCAGGCCTGGACGCTCTCGTCGTCGCGCTTGGAGCCGCCAGGCTGGATGATGCAGGTCACGCCGTGCGCGGCAAGCACGTCGACGTTGTCGCGGAACGGGAAGAACGCGTCGCTTGCACAGGCAAAGCCGCCCTTCTCCACGCCCTCGCGCTCGCAGAAGTCCTCGGCGCGCTCGCAGGCAAGCAGTGCAGAGTCAACGCGGTTGGGCTGACCCGGGCCCATGCCAATGCCGGCCTTACCCTTGGAGACCAGGATGGCGTTGGACTTGACGCCCTTGCAGACCTTCCAGGCAAACTCGAGCTCGGCCATCTCGGCGTCGGTGGGCTTGCGGTCGGTGGGGAACGTAAAGGTCGCAGGATCCTCGGTCACGTGGTCGACCTCCTGCACCAGCATGCCGCCGTCGACGGAGCGCAGCTCCACCTGGGCGCCGTGGTCCACGCCGCCGGTGGCCAGCACGCGCAGGTTGGGGCGCTTGGCCATGCGCTCGAGCGCCTCGGCAGTGTAGCTCGGAGCGATGATAACCTCGACGAACTGCTTGTTCTGATCGGCAAAGTGCTCAACCAGCTCATAGGGAACCTCGCGGTTGCAGGCGATGATGCCGCCGAAGGCGCTCTTGGGATCGCAGGCGAAGGCGCGGTCGTAGGCGGCCGTGATGTCCTCGGCCACGGCGGAGCCGCAGGGGTTCTGATGCTTGAGGATCACGCAGGCCGGCTCGTCGAACTCGCGGACCAGGTTCCAAGCGGCGTCGGCATCCAGATAGTTGTTGTAGCTGAGCGGCTTGCCCTGGATCTGCTCGGAGCCCACGAGCGGGAACTGCGAGCTCGCGGTATTCTCGCAGCCCTCGGCAAAGCGATAGACCGTGGCCTTTTGCTGCGGGTTCTCGCCATAGCGCAGGTCGTCGACCTTCTCCAGCGAGATCTCGAGCTTGGCAGAGGTGTCCGCCACGTCGCTTGCCTGGGCGGCAAGCCAACGGGAGATAGCCGTGTCGTAGGCGGCGGTGGTCTGGTAGACCTTCACCTGCAGGCGACGACGGGTGGAAAGCGTGGTGCAGCCACCGGTCTCGCGCATCTCGGCCAGGACGGCATCATAGTCGGCCGGGTCGGAGATGACGGTAACGCTCGCGGCGTTCTTGGCGGCAGAGCGCAGCATGGAGGGGCCACCGATGTCGATGTGCTCGATGGCGTCCGCGAAGGTGACCTCGGGGTTGGCGACGGTCTTCTCGAACTCGTACAGGTTGACGACGACCAGGTCGATCAGCTTAATGCCGTGCTGAGCAGCCTCCTGCATGTGCTGCTCGGAATCGCGGCGGGCCAGCAGCGCGCCGTGAACCTTGGGGTGCAGGGTCTTAACGCGGCCGTCCATCATCTCGGGATAGCCCGTGAACTCCTCGATGGGGGTTACGGGGACGCCCGCGTCCTCGATGGCACGAGCCGTGCCGCCCGTAGAGATGATCTCGACGCCAAAGTCATCGACCAGCGTCCGTGCGAAATCGACGACGCCCGTCTTATCGGTAACCGAGATCAACGCGCGTGCGATCTTCACATCAGATCCCATGCAGTCCTCCTGTCTGGTACGCCGCCGTGCTCTGTGAGCCGGTGATACGTCGATCTGCAGCGCTCGCGCAGCGGCATTGAAAATACTGATTCAATGTAGCGCATCGAGCGCATCGATGCACCCCGCAACGGGCGCATATGCAGAAAAAGTTTGCGAGCGGAGGGGATGGGCACGGCACCGGGCGCGGTGAGTTCATGGAACACAGGGGCACCATAATTAGATGCCAATAGCGTGGTAGAACTGTGCTCGATATGCATCCGCAAAAGAAAGAGGCACCATGGTCTCGCGGGTTCTCTACCGACCGTTTGATACCGAAGACTTCGACGCCATCGCGTTGATTCTGCAGCAGCTTTGGCATAACAATTCGGATAACGATGAGTACAACCGCCTCGAGGCCGCGTGCGACCTCGCCTATTGCCTTTCGTCTTCGACGTTTTCGCAGGTTGCCGTAATCGACGGTCAGGCGCGCGGCATTGCGCTCGCGCGTGCGGGACAGAGCTCCGGCGCCACCGTTAAGGAACATTGGCTGGATACCGAACGCGCACTGCTATCGCAAATGCGCGAGCTGGAGCCCGATGCCTGCGCCGAGTATCTCTCGTTTGTGCGCGCAACCATCCGAACCAACAACCGCCTGCTCGAAAGCAGCCCGTTACCACACGACAACGAGGTCACGCTGCTTGCCGTAGATCGCGACGTCCATGGCCTGGGCGTTGGCTCGGTGTTGCTCGACGCCGCAGTCTCGTACCTGTCCTCGCGCGGGGCGACGAGGGCGCACCTGTACACCGACTCCAACTGCTCGTGGAAGTTCTACGAACTGCACGGCTTTAAGCGCACGGCCACGCACCGCGCCAACCGCGAAGAGCGCCGTCACGACATGCCGCGCGAAAGCTTCCTCTACGAACTCGACCTAACAGCCTAGGCCCAGCAGCCATACCTAGTCATTTAGGAACGTCCCCAGTGACTAGTCGTTGGGGACAGTCTTCGTAGGTAGCGCATAAAAAGGGATGGGCTTTCCCCGACGGCTGTCGAGAAAAGCCCATCCCATAATTTACGACCGCTAGAACGTTCCGCCGCCGCCTCCGCCGACGCCGCCGCCTCCGCCGCCCGAGAAGCCGCCACCGCCGCCGCCGCTCGAGCTATCGGAACTCGAAGCCAGCTCACGGATGCTCTCGTGATACACGTCATCGAACGAATCGAGCGGCGACTCGGTACCGTAATGATGGTAGTACCACCAGTAGCAGGGGTAATTGTCGTAGAAACCGTCGGCCTCGCGCACCTCGGGCGGCACGGCCTCGGCAAGCTGACGCAGGACTTCCTTCGATACGCCCAGCGCCGCACCCATCACCAGAAGTTTATTCCACAGTACCAAATCGCCCGGAACGGCTTCCTTTAGGCGCGTGAAATCCTCAAGCCAATGCTTGAGCGCCTTGCAGCGAGCCGCCACCTCGGCGCCCTCCGGCGTAAAGCGGCGGAACGTAAGGCCCACGCCAATACCCACCAGCACAATCGGCACCGAGATAACCGCGGCGATAATGTTCGCCTGTGCGCCGTCGGTAAAGAAGATGGATCCCGCGGGAATACAGGCGATCAGAATACCAAGAACCAGGCAAAACACCATTGCGACAATGCCGTCCGAGGCAACGTACTCGCTATCGGCCAGCTTGCCCTTAACGGTGTTCTGATAGTCCTCGAGCTTGTCGCCCACGGGTGTAGCGTGCTGCTTGACGTAGTGCTGCAGCTCGTCGAACGTGCGCGAACGGTCACCGTTCTCGTCGGGCTTAGCACCGGCAAAGAAGACCTTGAGCACCATGTGGTCAATGCCCTTGGCCGACTTCCAACCCGCATCACTCACCGTCACGCGATACGTCTGCTCTTCTTTTTCACGCCCCAACAGACCCTTCTTAGCCTTAGTCACGGTCGCCTGTTCCAGCTTGATCACACGGTCGTCAGTGAGCTTCATGAGCGTGGCGATATATGCCTGATCGGGCACCTCGTTCCAGCTCATGAGGGCCGAAAGCACGGCGGGATGGTCGGCCGAAGGCACATCGCGGAAATATTCGTCCTGGAAAAGCGGCTTGGGCTTGCGGCGGCGCAGCTTGAGCACAACGATTGTGCCGGTAAAGGCCACCGCCGCGACAACACTTAGTACGGCAAGTACATTGGCAATCATGCGAGCGTGAGCGCGGCGGGCGTTAGCTTCGTCGGCCCACGCCTTCTCTTCGCTCAGGATCGTTGACATGCGCTCCTCGCTCGAGGCGGAAAGCCATGGCACCCAGTCGCTGGGGAAGGCGATGCGTGCCTCGGCGAATTCGCCCTGATGCACGCAGGGAATGGTATAGGTGACCATGGGCTCGTCCTCATCGAGTGACACGTCGCCCGTCAGCGGACCGTGGCCCCATGCGCGGAAGTTATCGCCCTTGACGGCCGCCGTCCCGGCAGCGGCATTTGCGAAGTACACTTCCATCTCGACATCGTCGGAATCCGCGGACCAGCCGTCACCTACAAATTTCCAGTAGAGCTCAGCGGTATCGGCCCAGTTCATGACCGCACCGGTCATGGTGTAGCTCACGTAATAGATCACGCTATCGCCGCTCTCGTGGGGGCTGAAAACCTTGATCTTTACGCCGCCGTCGGACTGCTCGACCGTGTAGACGCCAGAGTCACCCTTGTTTGCGCTGTCGACCTTGTTAAACGCGGTGTCGTCTTCCTCGACGCTCAGCACATTGACGCCCGCCGCACCGCCCTGCTGGTTAGAGCCTGTATTGATCTCCCAAAACACGCCGTTGATGTCGTCATCGAAATCGAACTGGCGTCCCTCGACAACGGTCAGCGAGCCGTCGGCCTCAACCGTGGCGCCGATATAGGTTTGGGTCATGGAGTAGCCGTCGGCACGTGCAACGGCGGGCAACAGCAGCAGTGCGCACGCGACGAGCGCGCAAATGGAAACAAATCGCGCAAACGGGCGGCGCTGCCGGCTGACTTTGGCGGCGAGGGTGTTCATAGGCACATCCTTTGTCTGTAAAACCAACAGCGCCATTGTCCCACGTTTGCGGGTACGCATGACGAATATCTAGGCGACCGGAGCGCCAAACGGGATGAAAGTCACGCCCGCACCCCGGCACTTGGAAAATGATCTATTGGGGACGGAGGAAAACGGATCATTGGGTTGAACCGACGGACTGCAACAAATTTGTCGTTTGGGACGTTCTTTGGCCGAGTCCCGCGCCAACGATAGATACCACTTCACAGCTCCGTCACAGGTGTAGCGGCTTTGTGTGGGCGCGGCATGCGCTGATTGAGCCGTCAGTCGAGGGGCATAAACCAATTGAGCGAAAACGGTTGCCCCTTTCCCGTTCGCTCGAGGATCATGTCCCCCTTTTCCGCGGAACCCCCGGCAGTTGCGAAGAGCTGCCGGGGGTTCTGTCGTGTATAAGGCCGAGTCGGCGTACGGCGATCGAGACGTTGGGCCGCAGACCCACCGTGCGCAATGCGCAGCGCCGCCAACTTGCGAGCCACGGAAACGCCTTCCCTACCGTGCCCCGCGCTATACTCGTCCGCATGGATATCAAAACACGCAACATACCAACGCCCGCCGCGGATGCGCCAACGACGCAGCCTGCCTCCGTTCCCGCACCTGTCGTGGGCCGTTTTGCCCCGTCGCCCTCGGGCCGCATGCACCTGGGCAACGTGTTCAGCTGCCTGTGCGCGTGGCTTTCGGCCCGCAGCCAGGGCGGCAGCATCGTGTTGCGCATCGAGGACCTGGACGATCGCTGCAAGCGCCCGGAACTTGCCGCTCAGCTGATTGACGATCTGGCCTGGCTAGGGCTTCAGTGGGACGAAGGCCCCTACTACCAGCACGATCGCCTCGACCTGTACGAGAGCGCCTTGCACCAGCTGCAAGACGCCGGCCTCACCTATCCCTGCTTTTGCACGCGCGCCGAGCTCCACGCCGCGAGCGCACCGCATGCCAGCGACGGCACGCCCATCTACCGCGGCGCCTGCAGAGACCTTTCTGCCGAAGAGGTCGCCCGCCGCAGTGCCCTGCGCGCCCCGGCCACGCGCCTGCGCGTGCCCGACATCGACGACCTCGCGGGCGACGTGATCGAATTCGTGGACCGCACGTACGGGGCCCAATGCGAGGCGCTCGCCACCGAGTGCGGCGATTTTTTGGTGCGCCGCAGCGACGGCGTGTTTGCCTACCAGCTAGCCGTGGTGGTCGACGACGCCGCCATGGGCGTCACCGAGGTCGTGCGCGGATGCGACCTGCTAGGCTCCACGCCGCGCCAAATCTACCTGCAGCATCTGCTGGGACTTCCCACGCCGCACTACGCGCACATTCCGCTGCTCATGTCGCCGGACGGCCGCCGCCTTTCCAAGCGCGACCGCGACCTGGACCTGGGCGAACTACGCGCCCGCTTTGGCACGCCCGAGGCGCTGCTGGGCTGGCTCGCCGGGCAAACGGGCATCGCGCCGGACGCCACGTCACGCTCTGCCGAGCAGCTGGTCGAGCACTTTAGCTGGGACGTTATCCGCGCACACCGGGAGAACATCACCATAACGGCCGAGTAGCCAAACGCCTTGCCGCTACACAACATCCCAAGGCTGGAGCTCGTCGCCCAGGCGAACGATGCGGTCGTAGAGCACGGTGTGACGCTCGGCCGGGTTGGCGTCGCGATGAAAATGGCCGTAGTACCAGCGCTTGTAGTCCAAGCGATCTTCCAGCTCATCGAAAAATGCCGTAAGCCGATCAACGGCGGGGTAATTCCAGCCGGGCGCCGGATAGAGCGTGGGCGAAAGCATGCGCGTAGAGCAGGTGTGGGTGACCACGTAGTCGACCTTCCAGCCCACGCTGTCGAGCTTTGTCCGTGCCTCCTCAAAGTTGCGCTCGTCCGGCAGCTCCTGTGGCCACCAGCTGGAATAAGGAATGCGGTATTCCTTGTCCACGCTCGTGGCGCCGCCCATAGTAAAGACCGTTAAGCCGTCGAGCTCAAAAACCTCGCCGCGCGTCAGGCGCCGTATGGGAGAGGTATCCGACAGGCGCTGCGTCAGCCCACCGTGCCACAACTCCATGGGGCGCTCCGCCCAGTGATCGAAACGCTCGTGGTTGCCGTCGACGAACAGCACGGTATAGGGACGCGATTCCAGCCAGGCGATATCGGCGCATTCCTCAGCAGAGAAATCCCACGGAAAGCCAAAGTCGCCCGCAACAATCAGATAGTCGTCGCTCGTCAGGCTATCCCCAAGCTCCCAATCGCGCAGCTTTTGCATGTCGAGGCCGCCGTGAATATCGCCTGTCACATAGACCGTCATCGGATCACCACTTCCCTCTTATAGGCTTCGAGATCGTGCTCGATCTGCTCGTCACCCGTGGCATTGACCCACCACGGCCATTTAACGCACCGCATCGGCTCGTCTACCCGCGCAAACCACGACCTGAGCTCATCCAGACTTACCGGGGCGTAGCCGTTAGCGTCCATGCCCACGTCATAGCGCAGCAACCCCTGTCTGAGGTTGAACTTGTTGTACGAGCCGCCGCAGCTGTGGATATGCCCGTGCAGATGCCAGCTGCCGTGCGACATGCCCTGCCAGTCGACCATGGGATAGTGACTCAGCACGATTTTTTGGCGGTCGATCTTGAGCACGCAAATGGGCGGCTCAACGATAAAAGCATCCGCTACCGCAGACTGCGTCCAGTCTTTATCGTGATTGCCGGGCAGCAGATGAACGCGCTTGCATGTAATGCTTTTGCGCAGCTCATAGGCGTCTTGGACCGTCATCTTAAAGCTGAAGTCGCCCAAGATGTAGAGCTCGTCATCCGCAGCAACCTTGCTGTTAATGTTGGCGACCATGGCGTCGTTCATCTGCGCAACAGCCGACCAAGGCCTATCGCTAAGCCGTAGCATGTTCTCGTGTCCAAAATGAGTATCGCTGGTAAACCAGATCACGGGGACCTCCTGTTGCTGCGGGGCATCCATCCCTTAGGGCTTACCCTTCATTTTTCCATCCAAACGGGTCAAGCACCCAAAAAATCAGATCGAGCACGCCGCCGGTTATCATGGCGCCGGCAAGGGCCATGCAAACGTGCAGAGAGCTGACACTTCGGAGCACGTCGAACGGCCCCAGAACAGCCAGCAGCGCGACCGCTGCGCCGGCAAGGCACAACGCGAGGCACGGCCCCGCGTCCTTGACGCATTTCTTTGCGAGATGCTTGGTGTTGTCACTCATCAAAATCGAACTCCTTAGAGGGTCGTTGTTCAGGTACATGCCGCCGCGGCAGAGCAGGGCGACAGGGCAAGTGTCACATGTCGTGCGGACACAGCTGAAAGCCCCCGCGCAAAAAACAGCGCGCCGCAGGATTCGTATCACCTGCGGCGCACCGAAAATAATCCGCTTTCCTCCGTCCCCAACGGATCAGCTGAGTTGGCGCCGCTTGACGGAAAGGAAGGAGCCGGCGGCGTCACGAGCTGCGGCAATGTCGCTAGGCATAGGAAACAGACGTGCTCCAAACGCTCTAAGCCCCAAGCCTACCCATTAAGAAATCGACTGCGGAAACGATTTTGATGCCGTCAATGTCGGTCGGATGGCTTCCCCGGCGAACAATGATGATCTTCTCGTAACCGCCGGTGATCTTCTCGAGCGACCTGAGCTCAAATGGACGCAATTCACGCTTGCGCGTCGCCTCCTCGTCAATCGACTCCGTGACCTGAATAAACTTACGATCCGAGCCGTCGCCGATCGCAACAAAGTCGATTTCAGCATCTCGAAGATGACCCGTGAAGACCTGGTATCCGTCATAGACAAGGCGATTGTAAATGGCATTTTCGAGAACACGCCCACTGTCGCTGCCGCGATACCCATCCAAGAAAGCTCGAAGTCCCAGATCCTCAATGTAGAATTTGCCACCGGTCTTCAAAATGTCCCGACCCTTAATATCAAATCGGCGCGCGTGCGAAAAGATATAGGTCTCCTCAAGGGCGGACACACAAGTGTCCACGACGCCGTGTGAGGATTTCGCCCCGTTCTCTGCCAGCGTTCCAACGATCTTATTAATTGATGTCGGGTTTGAAATGTTATCAGCCAAGTAGGAAGTGACGCGGTCGAGCACACTCCTGCTCGTCACCGACCGTCTGCCCCGACGGGCTTCGCGAGCCAAAATGTCGCGCCCGACGATTGTCTGGTATGTGCTCCAGATATAGTCCTTCATTTCCTGCTCCGGCAGCTTTGAAGCAGCGAGGAACGGCAGGCCTCCAAACGTCAGATAGCGGTCAAGAAGATCGTCGAGTGCAACAATATCCTCCCGGCCAAAAACAGCAAGCCTATTCGTGACGTCAGTCGGACCAAGAAAGTCGACATATTCCGAAAAAGCGAGCGGATGCATCCGAATCTCGACATACCTGCCCGAGATTAAGGTCGCAATCTCTGACGAGAGGAGAAAAGCATTCGAACCCGTAACATATATATCGCAGTCCCGGTCGACACGAAGTGCGTTAATCGTCTTCTCCCATCCGGCAACCTCCTGAAGCTCGTCGAAGAATAGATAGCACCTCTTGCCCGCAGGCATTAGACCGTCCACGTGGCGGTAAAGCTCTCGCCAATCACGCACGCCCTCCAGCTCAAATGACTCCATCTTAAAGGTCAAAAGACATTCGGATGGAACGCCGTTATCCTCCAGATGTTTGCGCATCATGTCCAGAAGCGTCGATTTGCCACAACGGCGCATACCCGTTACGACCTTGATGACATCCGTGTCACGGAAGGCGATTAACTTCTCGAGATATCGATTTCTGGGAACCATCCGTTTATCCATCGCTCGCCCCAATCTGCAAGTTTTTCTCACAGCATGACAAGAACTTACGAATTTTGCAAGTTTTTCTCACACAGCGACAAGAACTTGCATATCCGTCCATGGCCATTTGCGGTCGGATTCCAGCGAGGCCATGACAAGCAGCTTGCCACATGGCCGACACGGAGCCATGGCATGCGCGGAATCTTGAGAGCAGGACTTCTCCCGGCAGCCTATAAGACAAAAACACATACACATAGATAGAGAGAAGCCCGGCAAGAACAACCGCGATGAATATCAAACTCCCTTCTTTGGAAAGATGGCAGGCATCCTGTTCCCGGTGGCTTTATTTACCCCCAAGTCTGCGACCTCCGCGCATTAACGGAAGCAGATGATCAGGGAAAGGTGCATTGGAGAAACAGGCCCTCACGAGTTCCTCGATAGCCCGACATTCGAAAATGTTGTTGCTCAGTTCAGGGTGTCATCCAGCTGTCCGACTACGACCCCCAAAAGGTTGGCAAGGGTGTTATGAGCTACACCGCGGCTGAAACTCCATGAAACTTGCGGTTCTTATGGACTAGCAGGTAATGTCAAGAGTAGGTTTCTACATTAGCCGAGCAGACAACTCGACATCAGTGACAAACCCGGGTATAAAGACGGTCTCATCAGACCGAAGCTGGAATCATTTTGCAGCGAGCGGCGAAGACGCCAGGCGTTTCGCCGTTCACAAAAGAATTGGCGCGAACTCTATCCCACACAGGCCCTGTCGCTCTCAGGCATTACACAGCTCGCCCTCGCCAATAATAACGATTCCCAGCATTATCAAAGCTGCCAGATAAAACGCACTAGCGAAACAGCAAGCTTCTGCTACTCCCAAGTACGTTCCTGCATATAGATGTCCGTGGGCATGCCCGCCAAAGTAACATCCCACTTTAATCCAGTGGTTTTTATGGCTTTATCCGCGCTATGCAGGCGCATCTTAACTACCCAACCCTTAGACAACACTATTTCAATTGTCGTGTTGGAATTGTCTTTTCTGCCAATTGTTATTAGCTTATCTGGAAGCAGCACTTTTTTTAGGGACCTAATGGGGCGCGCACTTCCAGAAGCCTTCCCAAGAGTTCCATGCATATTGAAAGCCATTGTTTTAGTCAAGCCAGATTGTTGCCCAACCCTGCGGTCCATAGCGATCACTTTGTAGAAATCTTCATGACCAAAAAAATACGCCAAAAGTTTGCTTGGAGCCTCAGGGTCAACCTCACAAAGACGCGCTATTTCGGCAATATAGGCATCCAGAATCGGTATATACACTCGCTCATGCTTCTTCGGAAGCGCATCCCACTTTTCGCCCACATGCTTTTCAACAAGAGCCATCGTAGACGCAACTTCGTTAAGAAAATGATCGGAGCAGGGCGTTCCAATCCAATCAGAACCAAAATCAGCATCTTTTGTCACACGCGGGTGCTTCAAAGCTTCATGGTTATGCTTACAGGAAATACCAATCTCCCAGTCATCCTGCGGTCGAGCAAGCACGATGTCTCTAACATCTCCTTGCTGCCCCTGAGCGTCAGTTTGGATGCGAATGCGTAAAGGAGAACAGTCGCTCAGATCGGTCAACTTAGGCTCAAGCGGAATGATCACATCAATCGATGCTTCGGCTGCGGCTCGATAGTCTCTCTGAGTACTCTCATCCAGAGACTCAAACGAACGCTTCGCGGATCTATAGGCATCGCTGTTAATCTCGCAATCAACTGCAACCTTTTTGCCTATTAGATACGTAGCGAATGCGCAACACGTTGCATATTCAAAAGCTTTGCCTTTAATTGTTGTTCCCCGAGCCATCTCTCCTCCTAACGGAAAAACTGATTCATAACCGCTCTTCCTATTGCCTCAGCAAGCTTAACGGGAACCGCATTGCCTATTTGAAGGTACTTTTTTGTCAAATCCCCACTAAACTCCAGATTTCTAGGGAATGTCTGTACGGCCGCCGCTTCTTTCCATGAAAAGCGTCGGGTCTCCCCGTCCCCAAAGGTCCATTCGTCCTTTCCGATTCTAATCATGTCTGGACTTGATGGGTGCAGCGGAACTTGTTTTGCCATCGCGGGAATGGTGTAACTCGATTCAGACCATCCCCTCTTCCTGTTTCGGCTCATGTATCGCGAAGAATATGGCGCATTACAGACTTCATCCGCATCTGGATCACTGAAATCAGAAAGAGCATCCCAAAGGGTCACTTTTTTTTCAACAGGTCGAGGAAACTCAAATTCCCCTAGCCCCTCTTTTGCCCCTACGATAATCACACGCATGCGATCCTGCGGGACGCCGTAATCTGCCGCATTCAGCAATTTATAGGTAACCGTATACCCTTTGTCAGCGAATTCAGCGATGATGGCTTTGATGATAGATCCGTCGCCGAGGGTCAAAATGCCCTTAACGTTTTCGGCAACAAATACGTCCGGTTTAAGCCTGTCAACTACTTCAACGAAGAACTTGTACAGGACATTCCTACTATCGTCCACCTTTCGAGGGCCTGCCAAGCTAAAACCTTGGCAGGGGAAACCGCCGACGACCACTTTAGCCTGCGGAATCGTAGAAACATCGATATTTCGAATATCCTCACAGATTACTTCAGAATCTGACCAATTTCGATGGGTTTCGCAAGCCTCGGGCAAGATATCATTTGCCCAGATGGTCCTAAATCCTGCATTTTCAAAACCCATATCGAGTCCGCCGGCTCCGCAGAACAATGAAACAAGCTCAATTCGTTTCGCATCCGTGATGGGCGCATTGGTATCGGCCAATGTTCTTCCTTCCACGCTCTCTTAGCAATTAATGGCATCACTATCAGATACCCCACATGAAAGCTCTAGTTTACTCTGCCTTCAAACTGATAGCACGGATTAAACAAACTGAACGTTATTGAACATATCGCCTTACTGTTAACCCAAAGTACCCGATTCAAAACCGCCCCGGATGATTCCCCACCGTCACCCAAAAACTCATCCAACATTAATCTTGGCTCAAGAATCGCTTAATCTATAAC
>CAJLOU010000015.1 GCA_905208345.1 uncultured Collinsella sp. | reverse complement strand
TCTTGACCTCGGTCGTACCGACCTTGATCGGGCTAAAGAGCATCGGGTAGGCGGATGACTCCATACAGGCTTCCTTTCGTTTAAGCCGCTCGGCGGCACTTGCAGACACCCCTATCGTATCAGTACCCGCCGCATTCGCGCTCGCTCGCACTCCCCACCTTCAATCCCGACCCTCAAAAAAAGTTGCGGTGGAATACGGAGTAGATGAGGCTTTTAACAGCCAAAACAGTCCGTATTTCACCGCAACTGATGGGCGGGGTGGAATTGAGGGCTCAGATAGTCAGTCATGCCCTCATCCGCCACTCCCTCACCTACAGCGCGCCGTCCAGCATAAGGTTCACCTTGAGCACGTTGACCGTGGGCTCGCCGAACACGCCGAGGAAACGGCCCTTGGTGCACGCGGCGATGATGTCGCGCACCTCGTCCTCACTTTTGCCCGTGGCCTTGGCAAGGCGCGGGACCTGGTACTCGGCGGCATCCGGAGAGATCTCCGGGTCGAGGCCGGACCCCGAACACGTCACCAGGTCGACGGGTACGGCGTCCATATCGGCATCGGGGTTGGCGGCGCGAATCTTCTCGACGCGCGCGTCCACAAGCTGCCGGTACTCCTCACTCGCCGGGGACAGGTTGGACGGGGCACCGTACGCCATGAGCTCGCCGTCTTCGCCTTCGACAATTGACATGTTCTGGATGCGGCCCCACATGTGGTCCTCATCCTCGAAGTTCTGGCCGATCAGCTCGGAGCCCACGATCTTGTCGTCGACCTTGATGAGCGAACCGTTCGCCTGATACGGGAACGCAACCTGGGCGATGCCGGTCACGACGAGCGTATAGCCCAGGCCGCAGACAACGGTAAACAGCGCGAACACGCCCAGTGCGCGCGATGCAACACCTTTGAACATACAAACCTCCACTTACATAATGCCGCAGAACGCGAGCAGCATGTCGATGAGCTTGATGAATACGAACGGGGCAACGATGCCGCCCAGACCCCACACGAGCAGGTTGTGGATCAGCAGCTGTCCGGACGGCACCTCGCGGTACTTAACGCCCTTCAGCGCGGCCGGGATCAGCGCGACGATAACGAGCGCGTTATAGATGATGGCCGAAAGAACCGCGGACAGCGGGCTTGCCAGACCGAGGATGTTGAGCGCGCCAAGGCCCGGGTAGATCGGCGAGAACAGGGCCGGGATGATAGCGAAGTACTTCGCCATGTCGTTGGCGACCGAGAAGGTCGTGAGCGAACCGCGGGTCATGAGCAGCTGCTTGCCGATACGCACGACCTCGATGAGCTTGGTGGGGCTGGAGTCGAGGTCGACCATATTGCCGGCCTCCTTGGCAGCCTGGGTGCCCGTGTTCATGGCCACGGCGACATCCGCCTGCGCCAGCGCCGGCGCGTCGTTGGTGCCGTCGCCGGTCATGGCGACCAGGTGGCCCTCACGCTGGAACTCGCGGATCTTCTCGAGCTTGCCCTCAGGGGTGGCCTCGGCCAGGAAGTCGTCAACGCCGGCCTCGGCGGCGATTGCCGCGGCGGTGAGCGGGTTGTCGCCCGTCACCATGATGGTCTTGATGCCCATCTTGCGCAGGTCGGCGAACTTCTCCTTAACGCCGGACTTGATGATGTCCTTGAGGTACACAACGCCCAGCACGCGGCAGTTCTTGGTCACGACCAGCGGGGTGCCGCCGGCCTTGGCGATGCGCTCGACGGCCTCGTCGCACTCCTGGGAGAACACGCCGCCGGCTGCCTCCACATAGGTGCGCACGGAATCGGCAGCGCCCTTGCGGATCTCATTGCCCTCGTAGTTCACACCGGACATGCGGGTCGCCGCGGTGAAGGGGATGAACTCCATACCCTTATCCTCGAGTGTGCGGCCGCGCAGACCGAACTGCTCCTTGGCGAGCACGACGATGGAACGGCCTTCGGGGGTCTCGTCGGCCAGCGAGGAAAGCTGGGCGGCATCGGCCAGCTCCGCGGGATCGATGCCGTCGACCGGGATGAACTCGGCGGCTTGGCGGTTACCCAGGGTGATGGTGCCGGTCTTGTCGAGCATGAGGATGTCGACGTCGCCGGCGGCCTCGATGGCGCGGCCGGACATGGCCAGCACGTTGGCCTCGTTCAGACGGCTCATGCCGGCGATGCCGATGGCGGAAAGAAGGGCGCCGATGGTAGTAGGAGCCAGGCACACGAGCAGCGCCACGAGCGTGGTCACGGCCGTGGGGTTGTCCATGTCGTTAAGACCGACCGAGAAGCAGGAGTAACAATACAGGGCCAGCGTGACCAAGATAAAGACGATGGAGAGGGCCACCAGGAAGATCTCCAGAGCGATCTCGTTAGGGGTCTTCTTGCGCGCGGCACCCTCGACCATCGCGATCATTTTGTCCAGGAAGCTCTGGCCGGGCTCACTGGAGATCTTGACGATGATCCAGTCGGACAGCACCGTGGTACCGCCGGTAACGGCAGAGCGGTCGCCGCCGGCCTCGCGGACCACGGGGGCGGACTCGCCGGTGATGGCGGACTCGTCAACGGAAGCAGCGCCCTCGATGACGTCGCCGTCGCCGGGAATCTGCTCGCCGGCGCGTACGATCACCAGGTCGCCGCGCGTGAGCTCGGTGCCGGGAACGACGGTGAAGTGCTCCTTGTCCTCAACGGACTCGATGCGATGGGCCTCGACATCCTTCTTGGCCGCACGCAGGGAATCGGCCTGGGCCTTACCGCGGCCCTCGGCAAGCGCCTCGGCGAAGTTCGAGAACAGGTCGGTAAGCCACAGGATGACCGCGATGGCGACCACATAGTAGGTGGGCACACCCGCGTCCTGCACACCGAAAATGGAAGCGACGGCCAGGACGGAGGTCATGACGGCGGAAAGCCACACCAGGAACATGACCGGGTTTTGAATCTGGACGCGAGGATCCAGCTTGGCAAACGAGTCGCGGACCGCGCGGCCCATCATGTCTTTTTGCATAGTCATAAATCTGCGCCCTCCTTTACGCAATCATCTGGAAGAACTCGGCAACGGGGCCAAGCGCCAGGGCCGGGAAGAAGCTCAGGGCACCGATCAGCAGAACGATGAACACGAGCAGGAATACGAACATGCCGTTGGTGGTAGACAGGGTACCGGCGCTCTCGGCGACCTTGCCCTTCTTGGCCAGCGAGCCGGCGATAGCCAGCGTACCGATGATGGGCATGAAGCGGGCGAACAGCATCTCGAGGCCGAGCATGACGTTGATCCAGGGAATGTTGCAGTTCATGCCTGCAAACGCCGAGCCGTTGTTGCCGCCGCATGAGGTGAAGGCATACAGCGCCTCGGAGAAGCCGTGCGCGCCACCATTGTTGAGCTGGTCGGCAAGACCGGGCACCATGCAGGCGATGGCCGAGCACACCAGAATGGCAAACGGAGTTGCCAAGCACAGGACAACTGCCCAGCGCATCTCGCCCGGCTCGATCTTCTTGCCCAGGAACTCAGGCGTGCGTCCGACCATGAGGCCGGCGATGAACACTGTGAGGATGGCGAAGCCGATCATGCCGTACAGGCCGCAGCCCACGCCGCCGAAGACGACCTCGCCCAGAGCAATCTGGAGCATCTGGACAAAACCGCCCAGCGGGGTGTAGGAGTCGTGCATGGAGTTAACCGAGCCGTTGGAAGCAGCCGTCGTGAAAGCGGACCAGGTAGAAGAGGAGGCGATACCGAAACGGCTCTCCTTGCCCTCCATGTTGCCGCCGGCCTGGCCGTCGGTCATCTCGATATTGACCGCTCCGCCATCGGCCAGCTGCGGGGTGCTCGCATGCTCGTTGACGGCGATGATGCCGGTGAAGATCACCAGCAGGATGAACATGGCGGCAAAGATGGCCTTGCCCTGCTTGGTGTTCTTGACGCCGATACCGAAGGCGAAGCAACAGGCGGCCGGGATCAGCAGCAGGCTGGTCATCTCGATGATGTTGGTGAAGGCACTGGGGTTCTCATACGGATGGGCGGAGTTCACGCCGAAGAAGCCGCCGCCGTTGGTGCCGGACTGCTTGATGGCGACCTGAGGAGCTGCGGGACCCTGGGGCAGGAACTGCTCGGTGACCACGCGCGCGCCCTCGACAACCTTGCCGTCGACCTTGACCGTGTCGCCCTCAATCTGGGCGCCGTCGATGACGCTCCAGCCGCCGTCTGCATTAGGCTGAACAGCGACGGGTTCTACGAGCTCAGCCTTCTGAGCTGGCTGGAAGTTGGAGATGACGCCACCGGCAGCCAGGCAGATGCCGAACACGAGGTTCAGCGGGATGAGCACATACAGGACGGTGCGGGTGAGGTCGACCCAGAAGGAACCCAGACCCCGCTCCTTGACCTGACGGAAGCCGCGGATCAGCGCGAACATGACCGCGATACCGGTGCCAGCGGAAACGAAGTTCTGCACAGTGAGACCCATGAACTGCACAAGGTAGGACAGGGTGGTCTCACCGGAGTAGGACTGCCAGTTGGTGTTGGTTATGAAGGAAGCAGCCGTATTGAACGACAGGTCCCATGACACACCCGGCAGGTGCTGGGGATTGCCTGGCAAGAAGGACTGAAGCGCCTGGAGTGCCACAAGAGTCACGAGGCCGATCCCCGAAAAGACCAGCACGCTCGCCAGATAGCGCCTACACCCCATCTGTTCTGCCGCGTCGATGCGAAGCAGACGATAGACGCCACGCTCCACAGGAGCAATCACAGGCGACAGGAACGTATGCTCACCATCCATGATATGGGCCATGAACCGACCGAGCGGAACGGCCAGGACGACGAGTACGGCAAAGTACAAGATGTACTGAATCGCAGCGTCCATAGTTTACGAATCACTCCTCATCAGAATGTAGATGTAATAGATAAGAAGTCCAATGCAGACGACTCCGATGATGGGAATGAGGATGTCCATTTACCGCCCCTTTCACACGCGGTCCGATGTCTCGGACGCCTGCCCTCGCAAGCGTCTGGGGACAGTAAACGCTTCTAGGGATTAAAGAGGCGTGAGGGCCGGGGCTCACGTCCTTAAGATGCCGTAAAGATGCAGGTAGAAAGCACTATTGCAGCTGCAGTGCGCCTATACTCGACCTCGCGAGCATACAGTGGTGTCTTCACCGCGTATGCACGCATGGACAACGCTTCAGAAAGGCTACGCTATGCAGCGCGACGCATCGGACACTCGCGTCAATCCAGACCTCATCCTCAAGGCAATTGAGAAAGACGAGGTCGCCGATGACACTCGAACCAGCCGGGGACACCTCAAGATTTTCTTTGGCTACGCTGCTGGCACAGGCAAAACCTATGCGATGCTTCAAGCCGCCCACGCCGCCAAGCGGCGAGGTGTCGACGTCGTCGCGGGATACATCGAGCCGCACGAACGTCCGGCAACTGCCCATCTTGCACAAGGGCTTGAGAACGTGCCCTGTAAACTCATCGAGCACAACGGCATTGCGCTCAGCGAGTTCGATCTAGATGCGGCTATCGAACGCGCCCCTCAGCTCATCCTTGTCGACGAGCTCGCCCATACGAATGCGCCGGGGTCTCGCCACGACAAACGCTATCAAGACGTCGAGGAACTTCTACATGCGGGCATCGACGTCTATACGACCGTGAACGTTCAGCATATCGAGAGCCTAAACGACATGGTTGCATCCATCACCGGCGTTGTCGTGAGCGAACGAATCCCCGACCGTATCTTCGATGATGCCGACCAGGTCGAGCTCGTCGACATAGAGCCCGAAGACCTACTTGAGCGCCTTCGCGCCGGCCTCGTCTACCGTCCCGCACAAGCCGACCGAGCGCAACAGCATTTTTTTACCGTCGAGAACCTCACCGCACTCCGAGAAATCGCGCTGCGCCGCTGCGCCGATCGCACCGGCCACCTCACAGATGCCGCACGCGTGCTGGGAAACCGTGACTACTACACCAGGGAGCGTATCTTAGTCTGTGTCTCCCCGGCGCCGACCAATCCCCGCATCGTCCGTGCCGCCGCACGCATGGCGAAAGCGTTTCGCAGCGAGCTCGTCGCCCTGTTCGTAGAGAGCCCGCGCACGCAAGCCATGAGCGATGATGAGCGCGCCAAGCTTGCAGCCAATATCGCCCTAGCCGAGCAGCTCGGAGCACATATGGAAACCGTCTATGGCGACGACGTCGCGTTTCAGATCTCCGAGTTCGCGCGCCTGTCGGGTATTTCGAAGATCGTCATGGGGCGCACGGGCGAGCGCAGCAGCGTCCGTCAGGCCCTCTTCGGCCGCAAATCTCTCGTAGAACAGCTCATAACATTCGCCCCGAACCTCGACATTTACATCATTCCAGACCAGTCGACTCCGCCCTCCCGGCCCAAAGGACGCCGCCGTGCGCTCGCCCTGCAGCCGCCCAGCAGCCGAGACGTGCTTCGCACGCTGGCCCTCTCTCTTGTCGCCACGGCGATCGGCACGGCTTTCCGCCATCTGGGATTTGCCGATTCCAGCATCATATCCCTCTATATCCTCACGGCCCTGCTGACCGCCGTCACCACGACGGGGCGTATCTGCACGATCGTATCGAGCGTGCTCTCTGTAGTGCTTTACAACTTCTGCTTCGTCACGCCTCTGTTTTCGCTCGCCAGCTACGACCGAAGCTATCTGGTCACGTTCGGCATCATGTTCGCTACCGCTATGGTCGCCGGCGAGTTAACTGCGCGCATCGCCGACAACGCCCGCACCTCCGCCGAGAACGCATTCAAAACGCGTGTACTCCTCGAAACGAACCAGCTCTTGCAGCAAGCCCATAGCGCGGAGGAGTGCGCCCGCGTCGCCATGAACCAACTCGTCAAACTGCTAAAACTCGACGTGGTCTTCTACACCGCCGAACACGGCACACTCGGCAAGGCGCTCTATGAGTCCGCCGGCACCGAAAACCGATCCGCGTCGCTGCTCACCGACTACGAGCGCGCCGTTGCAACCTGGACCTACACCAACAACAAGCGCGCGGGCGCAGGCACGCGGACCCTGCCTGAGGCGCGCTGTCTCTACCTCGCGGTTCGCACCGGCGACAAGGTATTCGGTGTCATCGGCATCGACCTGGAGGGGCGCGAGATCGAAGCCTTCGAGCATTCGATCGTCCTATCTATCGTAGGTGAATGCGCCTTGGCGCTCGAAAGCGACCAGGCGGCGCAAGAGCGCGAAGAGGCTGCGGTCTTGGCGAAAAACGAGCAGCTGCGCGCCAACCTTTTGCGCTCCATCGGCCACGATTTGAGGACACCCCTCACGGCTATATCCGGATCTGCGGCAATCCTTCGGAAGAGCGACGAGAAGCTCAGCCTCGAACAACGCTGCGATCTCGCCGATGCCATCTACGACGATTCCCTCTGGCTTATCGATACCGTGGAGAACCTCCTCGCCATCACACGCGTCGAGGACGGCACCATTCGCCTCAACTTAACATCCGAGCTCATCGACGAGGTCATCGAGGCCGCCCTCAGCCATGTCGCCCAAGCATCGCATGGACGTGCCGTCACCATCGAGCACACTGACGACATCCTGCTGGTACGCATCGACGTCCATCTCATCATGCAGGTGCTTACGAATCTCATCATGAACGCCTTCAAATACACGCCCGAGGACTCGACTGTCACCATCAGCGCACGTCGCGAGGGCGCGTTCGTCGTGGTGGACGTCGCAGACGATGGGCCGGGTGTGGCAGACTGCGACAAGCCTCATATCTTTGAGCGCTTCTTCACCTCAAGCAATACGCGGCCCGTGGATTCGCGTCGAAGCATCGGCCTTGGCCTGTCGCTCTGCCGCTCCATCGTGGAGGCGCATGGCGGCGTCATCGAAGTTCGCGACAACCACCCCCATGGGACTGTCTTCCGTTTTACCCTGCCCGCCGAGGAGATTGAGATTCATGAATAATGCCGCTAAGCCACGTATCCTCCTGGTCGAAGATGACCCGACCGTTCAAAACCTCGTTTCGACCGCGCTTGACCTCCACGGCTATGTCGTGAGCAAGGTTTGCAACGGCCAAGCCGCCATCATGGATGCGGTGTCGCACGGCCCCAGCCTCATCATGCTCGACCTCGGCCTTCCCGACATTGACGGTATCGAGGTCATCACGAAGATCCGAAGTTGGTCGGCAGTCCCCATTATCGTCATTTCGGCGCGCACCGAAGATTCCGACAAGATTGCAGCACTTGACGCAGGGGCAGACGACTACCTCACCAAGCCCTTTTCTGTGGATGAGTTGCTCGCGCGCGTCCGTGCGAATTTGAGGCGCTCCTCGATGGCGTCGAGCGAGTCGACAGAAGCGAGCACGTTCGACAACGGTCCGCTGCATATCGACTACGCCGCGGGATACGCGACGAAAGACGGACGCGAGCTCTCGCTCACCCCAACCGAGTACAAATTGCTCGTCCTTCTGGCGAAAAACGTCGACAAGGTGCTCACTCACACCTTCATCACCCGCGAGATATGGGGCACGAGCTGGGACAGCGATCTGGCGAGCCTGCGCGTGTTCATGCGCACCCTGCGCAAGAAGATCGAGGCAGACCCCTCTCACCCCAAGATGATTCAGACGCACATGGGTGTCGGGTACCGCATGCAGCGTCTCTAGCCCGCCCAACAAAAAGTTGCGGTGGAATACGGAGTAGATAAGGCCTTTGACAGCCAAAACAGTCCGTATTTCACCGCAACTGATTTAACGAGACCCCAAAATACTCTTCGACTCGCCGCGCTCTCCCTCAAATGCGCAAAGCGCCCCGCGAACGGATGCTCGCGAGGCGCTTAGATGTCTGGGCCTTACTTGATTCCGCGGCCCAAGTCTTCGGCGATTTTGTCTACGCCCTTAAGCGCGGCACAAGTCTTTTTGTTAGAACAATGCCCCGTGCAAACGCCACCCTGAGCGCAATCGGCACAGGTGCCCTTGCGGTAGATGCGCACGCATACCGCGACAAATGCAACGCCGATAACGGCCAGCAC
The DNA here is from genome assembly GCA_905208345.1 of uncultured Collinsella sp. Taxonomy (GTDB): domain Bacteria; phylum Actinomycetota; class Coriobacteriia; order Coriobacteriales; family Coriobacteriaceae; genus Collinsella. Next base: position 15,155 of record CAJLOU010000015.1, on the reverse strand, counting down.
AACAATATCGATAGGTGCCATAGCAAGCCTCCTCTAGTTAACCAGCACTTACTTTACCCCATTCTCCACCTACCAAAAAGGGACAGGTTTATTTTGGTCGGTTTTATCTGCGGAAACGCCACATCTCCTAAGATTGGTGCAATGGGGTCAGGCTTGTTTGCACCAACTTGATGCAAATTAACCTGACACCTTTGCACCAAAAAGCCCGAGTGTCGCTGGGACACCCGGGCTCGTGGAAAGGGGCTGATCCTTATTCGGACTTAAGCGGAAACTGCGGCGGAAGCAGCGTTGGTCTCGTCCTCGTCGGTCCATACATGCTTAGGCATGGGACGGAAAATCTGGAAGAGCATCGCAACGAGCAGCACGACGGCCACAATCGTCCAGAAACCAAACTGTCCGAGCGCGAACAGGTTGTAGAACTGGTTGATGAACAGACCGATCACCCAAGCGAAGGCGCACTCGTAACCGATGGCGATCGCAGTCCACTTGCCCGAGTCCATCTGGTTGCGGATGGTACCAATGGCGGCGAAGCAGGGGGCGCACAGCAGGTTGAAGGCACCGAAGGCCACGCAAGCGCCCATGGTCGGGAACATACCGGCAAATGCGGTCCACAGGCTCGGGTCGGTCTCGCCGGCGTCGGCAACGGAGAGCAGCGAACCGGCGGTTGCGACGACGTTCTCCTTGGCAACGAGGCCAGAGACGGACAGCGCGGTTGCCTGCCAGGTGCTAAAGCCGAGCGGGGCGAAGATCCAGGCGACCAGGTTGCCCAGCATGGCGAGCACGGAGTAGTCCATGAACTCCTCGGGGATGCCCTCCATGGCAGGCAGGAAGCCAAAGGCGCCGTTGTAGCTACCAAAGTTGGAGAGGAACCACACCACGACGGTAGAGGCGAAGATGACCGTGCCGGCCTTCTTGATAAAGGCCCAGCAGCGCTCCCACACGTGCAGCGCCCAGGAACGGATCGCCGGGAAGTGGTAGGCGGGAAGCTCCATAACGAACGGCGTCGGGCGACCGGCGAAGAGCTTGGTCTTCTTGAGCATGAGGCCCGAAGCGATGACGGCAAAGACGCCCAGGAAGTAGAAGAGCGGGCTGATCCATGCGGCCGTGGTGGAAGAGTCACCGATGATAGAACCCATGAGCAGGGCGATGATCGGCAGCTTAGCGCCGCAGGGAATAAACGTGGTGGTCATGACCGTCATACGGCGGTCCTTCTCGTTCTCGATGGTCTTGGTGGCCATGACGCCGGGGACGCCGCAGCCCGAAGACACGAGCATAGGAATGAAGGACTTACCGGACAGGCCAAAGCGACGGAACACGCGGTCCATGATGAAGGCGACGCGGGCCATGTAGCCGCAGTCCTCCAGGAAGGACAACATCACGAACAGCAGGAACATCTGCGGCACAAAGCCGAAGATAGCGCCCAGGCCGCCGACGATACCGTCACAGACGAGCGAATCGACCAGGCCACCGTCCTCGGTACCACCCGCCACAAGCGCGTCGTGGACCATGGTGGTAATACCCGGAACATACGGGCCATACTCCGCCGGGTCAACCGAATCGGCGTCGTCGCCAGCGGCCTCGACAGCTGCGTCGTAGGCATCGCGGCCCTGGCCGAGCACATACCAGCCGTCGGTACCGAAGAGCTGGTCGTTGGTGAAGTCAGTCACCGTGCCGCCCAATGTGGAAACGGCGATGTAGTACACGCAGAACATGATGACCACAAAGATCGGCAGACCCAGGATACGGTTGGTAACCACGCGGTCGATCTTCTCGGAAGTGCTCATCTTGGCCGGAGCCTTGGTGAGGCACTCGTCGATGATGTGGGCAATGACGCCGTAGCGCTCGCCGGTGATGATGGACTCGGCGTCGTCATCGCAATCCTGCTCGCACTGGGCGACCAGCTGCTCCACGCGAGCGGCCTTCTCCTTGGTGAGGTTGATGAGTTTGCAGGCGTCTGCATCACGCTCGAACAGCTTGACGGCGTAATAGCGGCGCTTGTTGGCGGGAACGCTCGCCGGAAGGTTGTTCTCGATGTGGTCCAGAACGTCCTCGATGGAGGAATCGAACTTGTGCTCCGGCACCTGGCCCTTAGAAGCAGCGGACTTCTTGACCTGCTCGAAGAGCTCCTTGATGCCCTTGTTCTTAAGAGCGGAGATCATCATGACCGGGCAGCCGAGCTTCTTGGAAAGCTTGTCCGTATCGATCTTGTCGCCGTTCTTCTCGACCAGGTCGGCCATGTTGAGGGCAACGACCACGGGCAGGCCGGTCTCGATAACCTGAAGCGCCAGGTACAGGTTACGCTCGAGGTTGGTGGCGTCGACAACCTGGACGACAACATCGGGCTCGCCGCTCATGAGGTAATCGCGCGAGCATTGCTCCTCGGGGCTGTAGGGGGAAAGCGAGTAGATGCCAGGGAGGTCCGTGATGGTAACGTTCTTGTCGCTTAGGAGCTTGGCCTCCTTTTTCTCAACCGTGACGCCGGGCCAGTTGCCAACGTAGCCGTTGGCGCCGGTAATCAGGTTGAAAAGCGTGGTCTTGCCGCAGTTGGGGTTACCCGCCAGCGCGACATGGATCTGAGAATCCGCCATTCAATCCTTCTTCCTTGTGTGCCTGCGCTGCTTTCTCCGCGCAGGCTGGATAATGTGCTTCAAAGATGCTGCATTAAGTTAGAAAAATCTAACTTTATCTGCAGAAATATGCGTCGCGAGCCCTTACTGGACCTCGACGACGGCGGCCTCCTCCTTGCGGATGGAAAGCTCGTAGCCGCGCACGTTGATCTCGACCGGATCACCGAGCGGTGCAACCTTCACGACCTTGAACGAAGTGCCCTTGATGAGCCCCAGGTCCATAAGGTGGCGGCGAAGCGCACCCTCACCGTGAAGCTTGACGATGGTGGAGCTCTCGCCCACCTTAACGTCACCCAACGTCTTCATTTACTTGTCCCCCTTTCAGTGCGTACAGAAATACCGTCGACTAACCGACGGTCATGATGTGCATGGCAACCTTGGAATCGATACCAAAGCGTGCGCCCAGCACCGTGACGATGATATTGGCGCCACTCGAGCTCACCACGTGGATTTCGTTGCCCTCGACAAAGCCGAGGTCCTTGAGGTGGTGTTTCATGTCCTCATTGCCCTTTACACGAGACACGCGCACGGTTTCGCCCGCTTTTACCATCGAAAGCGGCATGGCCGGCATCTGCGGTCCGCAAGACATGAGTTGCTCCTAACGTCAGTTCGTCCTCAACATCGACGCGATAAAAGTTAACCACGTCTATGTTCGCTTTAGTAAACTAACACGTGGTTAACTTTTTGGAAAGGGTCCCCATTCAGATTTCGAAAAAAGTTTCCTATACGAAACAAAAGAGGCACCGCAAAGACCATCTCTTTGCGGTGCCTTGTCATACCAATTTATGCAACAAAGGGGACTGCCCCCTTTGTTGCATTGTTGAGATTAGAGCGAGAGGTTTCTGATCGACGTGACGCAGGAGGCCTCATCCACACCCGAAACGCGGAACACGACGTCTTCGCCACATTCGCCGCAGAGTGCCATGAGCCCTATAACATCGCGGCCATCCGTGTGGCGATTGCCGATACTGACTGACACGTCGCTACGATGTTTGGCAATGATGTCGTAAAGCAGCGCAACCGGGCGGGCATGTAATCCCAACGGATCTTTAATCGTCTTTGTAAACTCGACCATGTCCCCTCCCGCGGCATCGCACATTCGGCCGGCAAACCCAGCCACGTGGTAGTTATTGTACGTTACCGGCGCACCCCCGTCCCATAAAAAACGAGGGAAGGCACGCGTCCTTCCCTCGTTACGGGCAATATGTAGCCGCTTGCCTACATCAGGCGCAGGCTGACGTCCTTGAGCTGGGCGCCGCTAACGGCACTCGGGGCGCCCGACATAAGGTCGGAGCCGCTGGCCGTCTTAGGGAACGCCATGACGTCGCGGATGGAGTCGGAACCGGTGAGCAGCATGCACACGCGGTCCAGGCCCAAAGCGAAACCGCCCATCGGGGGCGCACCAAACTTGAGAGCCTCCATGAGGAAGCCAAACTGCGACTCGGCACGCTCCTCGGTAAAGCCCAGGAGCTTGAGCATGGACATCTGCATCTCGGCGTTGTGGATACGCATACCGCCGCCGCCGGCCTCAAAGCCGTCCATGACAAAGTCGTAGGTGCAAGAACCGGCTGCCAACGGATCGGCCTCGATCTTGGCGATGTCGGTCTCGGTCGGCAGGGTGAAGGGCTGGTGCTCGGCGGCGTAAGCCTTGCGGTCCTCATCCCAGTGGAACAGCGGGAAGTTGACGACCCACAGGAAGTCGTGGCCCTCGCGCTTGATCTCGAGTGCGTTGGCCATGTGAGAACGCATGCCGCCCAGGATCTCGTCAGAGAGCAGGCGCGGGCCGGCGGCGAACATCACAAGGTCGCCGGGCTCGACGTCCATGCGCTCGCGCAGAGCCGCCATCTCCTCGTCCGAGAAGAACTTGACGATGGGGCTGTTGATGGAGCCGTCCTCGCGGAAGGCGATCCAGGCCAGGCCCTTGGCGCCAAACGTGGAGGCCACGCCGGCGAGCTTATCGATCTTGGCACGTGCCCAAGCACCGGCGCCCTTGGCGTTGATGGCCTTGACGACAGAGCCCTCCTCGTTTGCGGCAGTCGCAAAGACCTTGAACTTGGAGTTGGCAAAGATGTCGGTCAGGTCGACCAGATGCATGCCATAGCGGGTATCGGGCTTGTCGGAGCCATAGGTATCCATGGCCTCCCAGTAGTCCATACGACGCAGCGGCGTGGGCATCTCGACACCCATGCGGCCGAAGGCGTCGGCCAGGACCTCCTCGAGCGCGCTCATGACGTCGTTCTGGTCCACGAAGGACATCTCGATATCGACCTGGGTGAACTCGGGCTGACGGTCGGCACGCAGGTCCTCGTCGCGGAAGCACTTGGCAACCTGGTAGTAGCGCTCGACGCCACCGACCATGAGCAGCTGCTTCAGAAGCTGCGGGGACTGCGGCAGGGCGTAGAAGTTGCCCGGCTGGATGCGGCTGGGGACGATGAAGTCGCGGGCGCCCTCGGGCGTGGACTTGAACAGGGAGGGCGTCTCGACCTCCATGAACTCACGGTTGTGCAGCGCCTCGCGAATGGCAAAGGTAAAGTCGGAGCGCAGCTTGAGGTTGGCCATCATCTCGGGACGACGGAGGTCCAGATAGCGATAGCGCAGACGGGTGTCCTCGCTGGTCTCGATGCCGTCCTCGATCTGGAACGGCGGGGTGACGGACGTGTTGAGCACCTCGGCGTGGTCGGTCAGGACCTCGATCTCGCCGGTCGCGAGCTTAGTGTTGGTGGTCTCCTCGCCACGGGCGCGCACGACGCCGTGGATCTTGATGGGCCACTCAGGACGCATGGTCTCGGCGATCTTAAAGGCATCGCCGTCGGAGTGCTCGGGGTCGAAAGTGAGCTGCGTGATGCCCTCGCGGTCGCGAAGGTCGCAGAAAATAAGGCCGCCGTGGTCGCGACGACGGCTCACCCAACCGGTGAGGGTGACCTCTTCGCCCACGTTCTCGAAGCGAAGCTCGCCGCAGGTACGGGTGTGCATGGAATGCTCATCGATGGGACGGGTCTGGCTCATACCAGTGATCCTCCTTTATGGATCTGTGCCGCCCCGTGTCGTTCCGGGCGGCGTCGTACAGATTTGCCCAGCCTGCGTAAACCGCGCAGCCGGACATGGCGTTCTATCTTATCGCACCCACGTCGATGTACCGCGAAAAAGTAACTCTTGCCCAAAGACTTGACGGAGACGAAACAATTGACGCACCGTGGCCGTCGCCAAGGCGCGCGGCGTGCGACAATGTGCCCCAATACAACTGCACTCGGAAAGGCCCGCCATGACTGCACGCCTCATCGTTATGGATATCGACTCCACGCTCATCAACCAGGAGGTCATCGACCTGTTGGGCGAGGAAGCCGGCGTAGGCGAGCAAGTTGCACAGATCACCGAACGCGCCATGCGCGGCGAGCTGGACTTTAAGCAGGCGCTCGAGGAGCGCGTGGGGCTGCTTGCCGGCTTGGACGAAAGTGTGTTCGAGCGCACCTTTGAGCGCGTGACGTTTACCCCCGGCGCGCTGGAGCTTGTGCGCTCGGCGCACAGCAAGGGCTGGAAAGTCGGCGTGGTAAGCGGCGGCTTTCACGAGGTCGCCGATAAGATCGTGGCCGCCGCGGGCATCGACTTTTGCCTCGCTAACCGCCTGGAGGTCGTGGGCGGCCAGCTCACCGGTAAGCTGGCGGCAGACATCGTGACCAAAGAGTCCAAGCTCATCCAGCTGCTGGACTGGGCGGTTGAGTGCGGTGTCGATATGGCTCATACCGTCGCGATCGGCGACGGCGCCAACGACATCCCCATGATTCAGGCCGCGGGCACGGGCATCGCGTTTTGTGCCAAGCCCAAGACGCGCGAGGCCGCCCCGTTTGCCATCGATGAGCGCAACCTGATGCTCGCCATGGACATCATCCTGCGTGACTAGTCAGTTTGCTTCACAACTTCATCTAATCTGACATGTCAGATTTCCGAACAATTATGCTCTAATGTTCGGAAACAACCCTTCGCGTGCTAAACTTTTCTGCGTCGAAGGGAACTTATATGGACAAACGAGATCTTGAGCAATTGCTAAGTGACGTGGCAGACGGAAGCATTACGCCGGCCGATGCCCTCACGCGCATCCAGACGGCGCCGACCGCCGACCTGGGCTTTGCACAGCTCGATCTTTCGCGCGGAGTGCGCCAGGGAGCCGGCGAGGTTGTCTACGGTGCCGGTAAAACCGCCGAGCAAATTGCCGCCATTATCGAAGCGCTGCGCGATGCCGGCCAGGAGCGCATCCTGGTCACGCGCCTGGATGCCGAAAAGGCAGCCCGCACCTCGGAGTTCCTCGGCAACGGCATCGACCTGGGATATGTCCCGGACGCGCAGCTCGCCCTCGTGGGCGGCAAGCCCTCCCCTACCGGCAACGGACGCATCGTCGTCGCCTGCGCCGGCACGAGCGACCTGCCCGTCGCCGAGGAAGCCGCGTTGACGGCCGAGTTCTATGGCAACGAGGTCGACCGCCTCTACGACGTGGGTGTTGCCGGCCTGCACCGCCTGCTCGCGCATGCCGAGGAACTTGCACAGGCGCAGGTGGTCATCGCCATCGCCGGCATGGAGGGCGCGTTGGCGAGCGTTATCGGCGGTCTGGTGAGCTGTCCGGTCATCGCCGTTCCCACCAGCGTGGGCTACGGCGCAAGTTTTGGTGGCGTAGCCGCACTGCTCGCCATGCTCAATTCCTGTGCCAGCGGCGTATCGGTCGTCAATATCGACAACGGCTTTGGCGCCGCTTACCAGGCAAGTCTTATCAATCATCTGAGCGCCGGCACACCCCGCGCCCGCTAAGGAGCATTCCATGTCCAATCATCAGCACACGCTTATCATCGACGGCACCTCGGGCATCAGCGGCGATATGACCGTCGCGGCCCTGCTCGACCTGGGCGCCAGCGAGGAACACCTGCGCGAACAGCTCGCCACACTGCCGGTCGACGGCTTTACGATCGCCGTCACGCGTGCAAACAAGCATGGCATCGACGCCTGCGATTTCGACGTCCAGCTTGCAGAGGGACTCGAGAACCACGACCACGATATGGCCTGGCTCTACGGCAACGAAGCGGCTGCCGAGCATATGCACGAGCACGAGCACCACCATCATGACCATGGCGAGCATGAACACGAACACTGCCACGAGCACACGCACACGCACGAGCACGACCATGAGGTCCACGGCCATGGCCACGAGGACCATCATCACGCCCACCATCACCACCGTTCTTTGGCGGACGTCACCGCCATCATCGACGACTCGCAGCTAAGCGATGGCGCCAGGCGTCGTGCCCTCGCCATCTTTACCGCACTCGCTGTTGCCGAGGCCAAAGCTCACGGCAAAACGCCCGAGACCGTCATGTTCCACGAGGTAGGCGCCATCGACTCCATCGTCGACATCTGCTCGGTCGCCATCTGTCTCGATGACCTGGGTATCGAGGACATTGTCGTCGAGTCGCTCTCCGAGGGTCACGGCACCATCCACTGTGCCCACGGCCTTATGCCCATCCCGGTGCCCGCCGTCGTCAACCTATGCCAAGCAGGCAATATCGCCCTCACGCCCGCACCGGTCGCCGGCGAGCTCGTGACGCCCACGGGCGCCGCCATCGTCGCCGCACTGCGCACGTCCGAGCACCTACCGGCCCGCTACCGCATCGAGGCCGTCGGCTACGGCGCCGGTAAGCGCCCCTACGAGGGTTGCTCCGGCACGCTCCGTTGTCTGCTCGTTCACGTGGATGCATAGCCATGGATGCCCGCAAAGAAAAAAGCCGCGCTGCCATCGTTGCGGCGTTCTCCGAGCTGCTACGCGAAGTGGACTACGGCAAGATTACCGTCGGCGACATCATCGCGCGCGCTCACGTAGGCCGCGCGACATTCTACGGCCTCTTTAAGAGCAAAGACGACCTACTGTCCGAGCTCGTGAGCGACATCTGCACCCACGCCCTCGACGACGATGGCACACCGCTCGACGACCCACTCGTGCAGGTCGAGCATATCCTCAACAACCTCTGGGAACGCCGTCAGGGCGTTCGAGCCCTCGTAGCCGGCGCCGGCTCCCGCGTCTTCGCCGACTGTCTCCGCAAGACCATCATGTCGCGCGCAGCCGAAACCGTCCCTACCGACCCAAACGGCCCCGCCGGCACCATGGACCGCAGCTTCCTACTACACCACATAGCCTCAAGCTTCGTAGGAATGGTCCAATGGTGGGCCTGGCACAACTTCCAAGCAGCCAAAGCCGACGTAGCCAAAGACTACCTATCAGCCATTAAGCCTCTCTTCAACTGAGTAAACCCCTCATCCCAAAGTTCCGACCTTATCTCAAAGCGCCGCCCCAACCCAAAGCACAATCCATCCCAAAGTGTCGACAGAAGCCCAACGCCCCTACCAGCAACAAGCCCCTCCCATCCAAATTCAGATATATATTGGGTTGCTTGTACGAACGCAACAAAGACCCCGCAGCTGTCCGCATGGGGTAACTTCCCAGCGCACTCCGCAGGACGCAAAAAGGCTCGCCGCACGAAGTGCGCAGCGAGCCTTTTTACATGTCCGAGGACGCGCTGGGAAGTTACCCCATGCGGCCAGCGGACAACTATGTAGCCTCAGACTAGAACATGCCCAAGAAACCATGCACAAACAGTGCGGCCAGAGCGGCACCGATAAACGGTGCGATGCCAGGAACAAGCAGGCCGTACTTCCAGTTGTTGTCGGCCTTGTTCTTGATCGGCAGCACCTGATAGGCCATGCGAGGACCAAGGTCACGGGCTTGGTTCATGGCGAAGCCGGTGATGCCGCCCATGCCCATGCCAACGGCCCAAACGATCAGGCCGACGCAGATAGCGAGCATCAGGACGTTCTCGCCAGCACGGTTAGCAGCAGCAAGGATGGCGCTGATGAACACAAAAGTGCAGATAGCCTCGCAGAAGAAATTACGGGCATAGTTCGTACCCTCGGTGGTGGGGTTGGTCGAGAAGATATTGCGCTGGGCAATGGGATCGACGACGCCATCGGAAGCCTTGAACTCATCGGCATACATAAGCCAAGCGATTACGGCGCCCACAAAGCCGCCGAGCATATCGGCAATCATGAAGGGGATGCAGCTGCTCCACGGCACCAGGCCTACGATGCACTGGGCAAGCACCATGGCGGGGTTCATGCACACGGCACCGCCAAAGACAAACAGGCAGACCGAGATGCCAAAAGACCAAGTGGTGATGGCAAACATGTGGCCGGAGCCCTGATACTTGGTGCCCTTGAGCACGGTATCGCAGTGCACGCCCACGCCAAAGATGATCATGAGGGCAGTTGCGCCGAATTCGCAGAGGAGTTTGGTAAGCATAAAACCTTATCTTTCTTGTCGGTTAAAAACGATTCGTTTAGGCCACGCACTAGTGCTGCGCGACGACAACACCCAGGCCATCGGGGATGACGGCAACCTTGGCATCGGCACCCTTCATCTCAAAGGCGAGCTTGAGCGCCTCCTCGATAGTATTGACCGGCGTCATGTGCATATCCTTGATCATCTGGTGATCGCACAGGTCGGTAACCATGATCACAGGATGATGCGCCAGGATGCGGGCAAAGATCTGGCTCGTCCACTGATCGGGCAGGGTCTCATCCTTGGGACGATCGATGCAGGCGCGCTCAAACTCCGCCGGGTCGTTGTCGGCGATGTTGTGATAGAAGCCCTCGCCGCCGTGACCGTCGGCACAACCGGCGACATCGATGATCACGCCACCCTCGGGAAGCGTGGCCTCGGCAGAGCACATGCCCTTCACGGCCTGGTAGATGTTCTGGTCGAGCGGGTAGCCGCCGTTGGTGGTGATGGCAATCTCGCACTCGACGGGCTCAACGCCGGCAAGGCTCTTTACGAACTCGCAGCCAGCCTCATGTGCCTTGTGAATGTCGCCGGCAAAAGAGCCGATGACCTCGTGCTTGCCGTTAAGCACCACGTTGAGCACAAAGGCAAGGTGAGCCATCTCGGCGGCAGCAAACATGTCCTCGCTCACATGGTTATGGCACAGGTTGCCGGCACGCGAGTGAGAATCGTTCACAAACTGACCGTTGTGGTTGTACATGATGGTCTTGTAGCTGGCGATACCAGGCAGCACGGACTTGCGGCTGCCAGAGAAACCGGCAAAGAAGTGCGGCTCAATAAAGCCCTCGGCAAGCAGCAGATCGCAATCGGCCGCAATCTTGTTGATGATGCACTCGCCACCAGAAGGCAAGGTACCGATCTTTTTCATCATGCTGTCGTCAGTCGCGACGTGCATAACGATTTCCTCGTTGGCAACGATCTCCTCGCCATACTTGTTGACGAGCTCCTCATGCGTCGACGGACGGTGCATACCCGTAGCAACCAAAATACGAACTCGAGCCTCGGGCGCAGCGGAATGGATGTGATGCAGCAGAATAGGCATCGTCACACGCGAGGGAACGGGACGCGTATGATCGGAGCTAATAATGACAATATCCTTCTTGCCAGCACAAAGCTCCTCGAGCGAAGGCGAGCCATAAGGGTTGGCAAGCGACTCCTCTACCAGCTCTTCCTGCGATTTCGTAGTCTTAAACTCGTTTTGATGACCTTCCATCACACCCGCGAAGTTCTTATCCTCGAGCTCCAGATGCAACGTCTTGTGGTCAAACGGCAGTTCACATTCAAACAATGACGAGCGCCCTCTTCCTTTCAACTGACACACTAGATAAACCGTTGGAAGGATACGCCGCTCACCGAAAAACGCCACCGTCCACCGAGTCGTTAACATAACGTTCATATTTGACCCACAACAAAACGACCGCGATCCCAAACGGGACCGCGGCCGCTACAGCCATAAGGTCAGAAGCGCCAAATGCATCTCAATCCCGATCGATAAGACGCGAGGCGCGAAGCGCCAAACGCGCCGCCGGGACAGACCCCATCCAAAACGCGCGAAGCGCGCCATTCTTCTCCTCAGCTTTAATCCCAGAAGACCGAGGACGAAGGGACCCGATGGGTTTCCCTCTGAATGCATTCCGCAGCACGAAGCCCCATCAAAGCGCGCGAAGTGCGCCATCTTTTCCTCAGCCAGTAATCCGCCGAAGACCGGACATCGCAGGGCCCGCCATAGGTTTACTTTTAGGCACACTCCGCAGGACGCAAGAAGCCCTCGCCGCACGAAGTGCGCAGCGAGGGCTTCTTGCATGTCCGAGGACGCGCCGGGAGGGAACTTGCTCTCTGCCCGGATAGGTAAGACAGCTTACGCGACGGTGTAAACCCAGTCGTGCTTGTCCTCGACAGCACCGGACTGGATGCCCGTCAGGGTCTCGCGAAGCTTCTTCATCACAGGGCCGATCTCGGTGTAGCCAGCCGGGAAGGTCACGGTCTCGTCGGCGCCGTAAACCTTGTTGTCGATTTCGCCAACCGGAGAGATGACGGCAGCGGTGCCGCACAGGCCGCACTCCACAAAGGTGCCGGCCTTGACCTCGGCCCACTCGACGGGGCGCTGGTCAACGGTCATGCCCAGGTCCTGAGCAACCTGAACGAGCGAACGACGGGTGATAGAGGGCAGGATGGAGTCGGTGTGCGACTGCGGAACGACGAGCGTGCCATCCTCTTTCACGAACAGGACGTTGGCGCCACCGGTCTCCTCGACATAGGTGCGGGACTCGGAGTCGAGATACAGGTTCTCGGTATAGCCCTCGCGATGGGCCTCCATCGTGGGCTTAAGGGACATGGCGTAGTTCAGGCCGGCCTTGATGTTGCCAGTGCCGTGCGGTGCGGCGCGGTCGTACTCGGAAACGCGCAGCTTGACGGGCTTGAGGCCACCCTTAAAGTACGGACCGACCGGGGTCACGAGGATGCGGAACGTGTACTCAGGAGCGGGAGCCACGCCGATCACGTCACCGGAACCGATCATAAACGGACGCACGTACAGGGTCGCGCCGGAGCCGAAGGGCGGAACCCAGGCGGCGTTGGCAGAAACGACCTGCTTGACGGCCTCAACGAACTTGTCCTTGGGGAACGGGGGCATCTCGAGGCGCTGGGCAGAGTTATACATGCGCTCGGCGTTCATGTCGGGACGGAAGCAGACGATGCTGCCGTCCTCGGCGGTGTAGGCCTTCAGGCCCTCAAAGACCTCCTGGCAGTAATGGAAGATGCCGCCGCACTCGGAGACATGCAGGGTGTGGTCGGTGGTCAGGCCGCCCTCGTCCCACTCGCCATCCTTCCAATGAGCCTCGTAGCTGTAATCGGTCTTCATGTAGCCAAAGCCGAGGCTACCCCAATCGATATCCTTCTTCTCGACAGTCATATGTCGCTCCTTACATACACAGTTGCAAACTCGCGAACCCGCACGCAAGGACCGAGGCCGGCCGCGTCGCAACGTCGCACGCCCGGAGCGTAAAGCCGGACGGGACACGCAAACAGCATCAAAGCCGATGGCACGTCGATTCGCATGCACGAGATTGTACTCCGCACGCGCGTCGGATAAAACGTTTTTCTTTAACTAACTAAAGTATTTTCATTTGACCGAAACTAAAGAGGCCCGCCACCGTAAGCGGTGACGGGCCTCAACTGTACGGTCTGCGCGCTGGCTCGAGCTAGGCGTTCTATTTGCCCAGCTTGGCCTTAACCAGACCGACCACGGTCGGGATGATCGACACGGCAACGATGCCGATAATCAGCAGCTCAAAGTGCTCCTGCACAAAGGGAATGCCGCCAAAGAAGTAGCCCAGCAGCGTAAAGACCGTCGACCAGGTAATGCCGCCCAGCACGTTAAAGACGACAAAGTTGCGCCAGTGCATGCCGCCCATGCCAGCGATAAAGGGCACAAAGGTGCGGATAAACGGGAAGAAGCGACCCAGGAAGATGGCTAGGTGACCCCACTTGTCCAAGAAGTCCTCGGACTTTTTGATGCGCTCGGGCGTCATGGCCTTGACCTTGCCCGAAGCGATGATCTTGCGGCCAAAGAAGTGACCGATCATAAAGTTGCACTGATCGCCCAAAATGGCAGCGGCCCATGCGGTGGCCAGAAGCGCCACGATGTTAAAGCCGCCGTTGTGGGCAAAGAAACCCGAGGCGAACAGCAGCGAATCACCGGGAAGGAACGGGAAGAACACCACGCCCGTCTCGATAAAGATGATCAGGAACACGCAGCCGTAGGCCATAAGCGGGCCGGCGGCGATCCAGCTGGCGATCGCGGTGCGCGGGTCCTTAAGCAGCTCGGCAATAAAATTAATGAAACCCATGAAGTAAAACCTCTCAGTTGTGGGCGCGGATACGTCCAAGTTGACCAGTATACGGTTGCGGTGCCCCCTCGTGCGCAACCCCACAAAAGCATGACTCCATTACCAGCAAGTTTGCATAACTGACATCTGTAGCGCAATGGCGCCAAGATTGTCCTTCCTAATCCCTAGCAAATCGCTATACTTTATTGAATCGCGTTGCCATGGCGCTAAGGGAGGGCGGCCGGTGAGCTTTATCAATACCATTCGCGAGGATATCAAGACCGTCCAGGCGCAAGACCCCGCTGCACAAAACGGTCTGGTCATCTTCCTTTCCTATCCTGGCCTGCACGCCAAGTGGAACCACGTGCCCGAGCACTGGCTCTGGGAGCACGGTCATCGCTCGCTCGCCCGCGTGCTCTCGCAAATCACCCGCCACATCACCGGCGTCGAGATTCATCCCGCGGCACAGATCGGCAAGCATTTCTTTATCGACCATGCCATGGGCGTCGTCATCGGCGAGACCACCATCGTGGGCGACAACTGCGTGCTCTACCAGGGCGTCACGCTCGGCGGCACCGGCAACGAGACCGGCAAGCGCCACCCCACCCTGGGCAACAACGTCACCGTGGGCACGGGCGCCAAGGTGCTCGGCAACATCCGCATCGGCAACAACGTCAAGATCGGCGGCAACTCGGTTGTCGTCAAGGACGTGCCCGACAACTGCACCGTCGTGGGCGTGCCGGGACGCATCATCAAGCGCAACGGCTGCCGCGTGTTCGAGGAGAGCTTCGATGCCAAGCAGCATCGCGAGTACATGCCCGACGATGCCGCCGAGCAGAGCGCCCTCAACCGCCAAGGCATCACCGAGAACGCCCGCCGCGTCAAAGAACTCGAGCGAGAGGTGGCCGAGCTCAAAGCCCTCGTCGCAAAGCTCGTGGACGAACGCTAGGAACGCAAGCGGCACAAAACGACATCGGCATCAACGTAAGAAGGCGCGCCAGGGAATCAATCCCCCAGCGCGCCTTCTTTTCGATGTGACATGTGGGACTGCCCCTTTGTCACATTATGCGAACTGGCTCAGATAGAGGTCGGCGTAGGCACCCTCGGCAGCCAGCAGCTCCTTATGCGTACCCTGCTCGATAATGTTGCCATGATCCATGACCAGAATCAGGTCGGCATCCACGATCGTCGACAGGCGATGCGCGATCACAAAGCTCGTACGCCCGCGCATGAGCGCGTCCATGGCGCGGCCGATGGCAAGCTCGGTACGCGTATCCACGCTTGAGGTCGCCTCGTCCAGGATGAGAATCGCCGGGTTGTTGAGCAGCA
>CAJLOU010000014.1 GCA_905208345.1 uncultured Collinsella sp. | reverse complement strand
CGGGATTGGTCAAAATCGTTTGACTATTAGCGGCTAAAATCGCCCGGCGCTAACAGTAAAAAAGCACCCCCATAACTGATGAAATGGACGCTGAGAAAAAAGGGGGCGCATCTTGCGTATATACCGACGTGAAGATCTACCTCTATCTTGCATCGCGCGGGTATGAGCTTTCTGTGGGCCGTATTGGGAAGCTCGAGTGTGACTTCATCGCTCGTAGGCGCAATGCTTACGCCTACATCCAGGTCTCTATGTCGATTGCCGACAGAGGCGTCGAGGAGCGCGAGTACAGGCCGTTCGACCACATCAGGGATGGTTATCCGCGCTACTTGTTCACGCTTGATCCTCTATTGCAGGAGAGGGATGGCATCAGGCACCTTAACATGGCGTCGTTTATGCAAGATGGCGGTGATCTTATTTGAGCGGCGGCCAGATTCCTTTGCTCCCTAGTGCGCAAACAGCGCGGGTATCAAATGAGGACCATTGCCTCACGTAGAATCGATAGATTGAAAACTTGTTTTGATGTTGACAGGCTTTTGGCCAGTGGCTCCTATTGTCGAGTGGGAGTAGCTGAAACGAGGCGATTGAATAACTCCATACGTTTTGGTTAAAACAAAAAATATGCCGCGCGCCTGCGGCATGAAGGAGGGAGATTTCTATGAATATCGTTGTATTGAGTGGTAGCCCGCGTAAGGGCGCCAATACCGACACCATGGTCGAGACGTTTGCCGAGACCGCGCGCGAGGCCGGCAATGCGGTCGAGGTCATCCGCGTTGCCAGCAAGAAGATTGCTGGTTGCCTGGGATGCCAGTACTGCTTTACCCATGAGGGCACCTGTGTGCAGAAGGATGACATGGCCAACGTGATTGAGCCGCTGAAAGGCGCCGACATGGTTGTCTTCGCTTCGCCTATCTACTGGTTTGATATCACTGTGCAGGAGAAAGCCGCCATCGACCGCCTGTACGCCTTCGGTGCCACGGGTTTCCCGTTCACCAAGACGGCCCTTTTGCTCGATAGTCACAGTGAGGGCGTCTATGATGCGGCGATCGCTATGTACAAGTCGACCTGTGCGTACTGCAAGTGGGAGGACCAGGGCATTGTCACCATCAGCGGCATGACTGAGCGCGACAGCATGGCATCGTCGCCCAAGCTGGAAGAGGTGCGAGAGCTCGCTCGCAAGCTCGCCTAAGGACAAGAAGAACGCATGGCAATCGGTGTTGGTGGAAATGCTTGCTATCCTTATCCAAGAGATAGGGGGTATTCCCTCAAGTACCGTATAGAACAATTTTTAAACGCAGAAAAATAACTGAAAACAAATTAATCCGCGTTAAAATATTGTCAAACAGAAATTCATGAGGGAAGGTTGCGTATGCGTCGCAAGGCAGACGAACTCCTTAGGGAATGGCGAGACAGGGCTGATAGAAAACCTTTGCTGGTCAAAGGCGTGCGCCAGTGTGGCAAGACCTATCTGCTCAGAACGTACGCCCAGGATCTTTTCGAATCGGTTGTCTACGTTAATCTTGAGAATGACCGGTCGGCGCGAGCGGATTTTTCGGGCGGTCTTGACCCTCATTCGATCGTACGCGCGATCGAGGCTCGTACGGGGCAGCGTATCGTGCCTGGCAAAACCTTACTGTTCATTGACGAGATCCAGGCATGCGAGGAAGCGCTCACTTCCCTTAAATACTTTTGCGAAGATGCTCCCGAGTATTACGTTGCGGCTGCTGGGTCGCTTCTTGGGGTTGCCATTAACCATCAGTCGTATTCGTTCCCCGTTGGAAAGACCGACTTGATTGAGATGACTCCACTCGATTTCGAGGAGTTTCTCTGGGCGATGGGGCATGATCAGCTGGTCGACGAGATACGCTCATCATTCGAGTCAATGGGACCTCTTGCGCCAAGCCTTCATGAAAAGGCGCTTGGGCTCTATCGACAGTATCTTGTTGTTGGCGGAATGCCCGAGGCGGTCCAAACGTACATCGATGATCAGTCAATCATTGATGTGGCCGAAAAGCATCGGATTATTCTCGACGGATATTCCGCCGACACCAATAAATATGCTGATGAACGCTTGAGCGCAAAGACGCGTGCGTGCTTCGATTCCATTCCACAGCAGCTTGCCAAAGAAAATCGTAAATTTCAATACAAGGTAGTGCGAGCGGGGGGCAATGCGTCTCTCTTTGGAGATGCTCTCGACTGGCTTGTATTGTCGGGTACGGTGGCGCGCTGCAGCCTAGTCGGGCAGATCGAAAGCCCTTTAGAGGCCTTTGTTAACCCGTCTGCTTTTAAAATCTATCAGGCGGATACAGGGCTGCTCGTCTCCAAGGCCGGTGCTCAACGCGCCGATATTCTTGCCGGCATCGGCGGCACATTCATGGGCGCACTTACCGAAAACTACGTTGCCCAACAGCTTTTAGCCATGGGCTATCCGCTGCATTATTGGGCGCGAGACAATCGTGCGGAAATCGACTTTGTAGTAGAGAAACAGGGATGCTTGTCTGCGATTGAAGTCAAGGCGGGGGAGAACACAAGATCTCGAAGCCTGTCCTCACTTAAAAAGACCCATCCGGGCGTGCGCCTTATCAGGCTATCGACTAAGCCCTTTGGAATGAATGATGGGCTTATGTCTGTTCCACTTTATGCGGCATTTTGTCTATAGGGATGATGCTGCTGTAATGCATGGGGCCCGGAGCGCGGCATTTACTGCGTTCCGGGCCCCGTTGGTTTGTGGCTTGGACCAGTTCGATTGCCGTCGTCCTAGTCAAACAGGCTCGGCATGTCGTTTTCCTTCATGAGGGCACCGGCTGAGGGGAGGCTCTGCGCGGTGAACTTCTCGGCCGAGACGCCGGCGCCAAGAATCTCCTCGGTCGTGCCGACGGTGGTGACCGAGCGGCCCTTCTTGGCGGTAAAGGCCTGGACGCCCTGCGTGTTAGTGGTCGTCTTGGTCTTGAGCAGCGACGTGTTGAAGTTCATCAAACGGTAGTCGCTCGAGACCAGCGCAATGTCGCGATTCTCCTTGAGCACCTGGGCATACAGCAGTTTGCTGCCGCCGTAGATGGCGTTCTTGAGGCGTTTGCGGTTGGTCTTGGTGACGTATCCAGAAAGCGCGACGCGCACCACGCGGCCGTTCTCAAAGACAAACAGCACGTCGGCCTTGTAGTCCTCGGGGTCGATGACCCATATGACGCTCTCGTCAGGTTCCATCTCAAGATCGGTGGGCAGGTACGAGCCCAGCTGGGCCGACTTGGTGTCCTCAAACGCCGCAACCTTGCACTTGTATACCTGGCTCTTGTTGGTAAAGACCAGCAGCTCGTGGGTGTTGGAGGACGGGAACTCGATAAAGGGTTTGTCGCCGTCTTTGTACTTGAGCGTGGTCGCCTTCTTGAGCACGCGGTCCGTCATCTTCTTAAGGTAGCCATCGCGCGAGAGCATGATGGTGACCGGGTACTCCTCGACCTCGGGCTCCAAGCTTACCTCGATAACCTCATGGGGCTCGATCCTGCCCGTGCGGCGCGGCATCACGTACTTCTTGTTGACTGCGGCCAGCTCGTCGCCGATGACCTTCTTGATGTTCTCCTCGCTGGAGAGGATCTCCTCAAGCTCGGCAATCTCGCCCTCAAGCTTTGCAATGTCCTTGGTGCGGTTGAGGATGTACTCCTCGTTGATGTTGCGGAGCTTAAGCTCGGCAACAAACTCGGCCTGGGTCTCGTCGATGTCGAAACCCTTCATAAGGTTGGGCACGACCTCGGCTTCGAGCTTGGTGCCGCGGATGATGGCGATGGCCTTGTCGATGTCGAGCAAGATCGCCCCGAGGCCGTGCAGCAGGTGCAGGCGCTCGGACTTTTTGCCCAGGTCAAAGTTAATGCGGCGACGCGTGGACTCAATACGCCACTTGACCCACTCGTGCAGAATCTGGCGCACGCCCATAACACGGGGATAACCGTCGACGAGCACGTTGAAGTTGCACGAGAACGAATCCTGCAGCGTGGTCGAGCGATAGAGCTTGGCCATGAGCTTGTCGGGGTCAACACCGCGCTTAAGGTCGATGGCGATGCGCAAGCCCGAGAGGTCGGTTTCGTCGCGGATGTCAGCGATCTCCTTGACCTTGCCCTCTTTGGAGAGCTTGACGATGCGCTCGATAATGACATCGGTCTTGGTGGTGTAGGGGATCTCGTAGACCTCGATGATGCGCTCTTCGGGAATCCAGCGCCAGCGGGAGCGGATCTGGAAGCTGCCAAGGCCGGTCTCGATAATCTTTTCCATCTCCTCGCGGCGGTAGATAATTTCACCGCCGGTCGAGAAGTCGGGCATGGGCATGTACTCGAGCAGGTCGCAGTCGGGATCCTGCAGGTAATGCATGGTGGCGGTGCAGACCTCGTTGAGGTTAAAGCCGCAGATGTCGGACGCCATGGCGACGCCGATGCCCTTATTGGCCGAGACGAGGATGTTGGGGAACGTGGTGGGCAGCAGGCGCGGCTCCTTCATGGCGCCGTCGTAGCTGTCGACGAAGTCGACCGGGTCCTTATCGATGTCCTTGAAGATCTCGGCGCTGATGGGGGAGAGCTTGGCTTCGGTGTAACGCGAAGCGGCGTAGCTCAAGTCGCCCGAATAATACTTGCCAAAGTTGCCCTTCGACTCAACGAACGGTGCGAGCAACGCCTCGTTGCCGGTTGCCAGACGCACCATCGTCTCGTAGATCGCGGCATCGCCGTGCGGGTTGAGCTTCATGGTCTGACCCACGATGTTGGCGCTCTTCTGGCGCTCGCCCTTGAGCAGACCCATCTTGTACATGGTGTAGAGCAGCTTGCGGTGCGAGGGCTTAAAGCCGTCGATCTCGGGGAACGCACGCGAGACGTTGACGCTCATGGCGTAGGGCATGTAGTTGACCTCGAGCGTCTGCGTGATCGGCTGGTCGGTGACCTCGGAGTGCAGGCCGATGACGTTCTCGGCGTTGACCTGCTTTTTCTTTGGCTGGTTCTTCGTCTTCTTCTTTGCCACGATTTCCTCTTGAACTTCTTATGGGCCGTCGTTATCGATTTGCTGCTATTGCAGGTCCAGCTGGTCCAGATATTCCTTGCCGTGCTCGGAGATATGGCGCTTGCGGCCCGCTTCGTCGTTGCCCAGCAACAGGTTGAACATGGTTTCCATCTTGGTGACGTCCTCGGGCTCCACCTTGATCAGGCGGCGCGTCTCGGGGTTCATGGTGGTGAGCCACATCATGTCCGGATCGTTCTCACCAAGACCCTTGGAGCGGTTGATGGAACACTTCTGGTCGCCGATCTCCTTGAGGATGCCGTTCTTCTCGAGCTCGGTGTAGGCAAAGTAGGTCTTTTCTTTGCAGTTGATCTCGTAGAGCGGTGACTCGGCAATATAAACGTAGCCCTCGTCGATAAGCGTGGGCACCAGTCGATAGAGCATGGTGAGTACGAGCGTGCGGATGTGGTAGCCGTCGACGTCGGCGTCCGTGCAGATGATGACCTTGTTCCAGTTGAGGTTGTCCAGGTCGAAGGCCCCAAGGTTCTTGATGCGCTTGTCCTTGATCTCCACGCCGCAGCCCAGTACGCGCATGAGGTCCATGATGATGTCGGACTTAAAGATGCGCGGGTAGTCCTCCTTCAGGCAATTGAGGATCTTGCCGCGGACGGGCATAACACCCTGGAACTCGGCATCGCGCGAGGTGCGAATGGCGCCTGCTGCCGAGTCGCCCTCTACGATGTAGATCTCGCGGCGGCTCTTGTCCTTGGAGCGGCAATCGATGAACTTTTGCACGCGGTTGGCCATGTCGGTCTTCTGCTGCAGGTTGGTCTTGATGCTCTGGCGCGTCTTTTCGGCGTTCTCGCGCGAGCGCTTGTTGATGAGCACCTGCTCCATGATCTTATTGGCGGCGTCCTTGTTCTCGATCAGGTAGGTCGAGAGGCGCTCCTTAAAGAAGGCCGTCATGGCCTGCTGGATAAAGCGGTTATTGATGGCCTTCTTGGTCTGGTTCTCGTAGGACGTCTGGGTGGAGAAGCAGTTGGTCACCAGCACCAGGCAGTCCTGGACGTCCTGCCACTTAATGCCGCTCTCGTTTTTGTTGTATTTGCCCTGTTGCTTAATGTAGGCATCGATGGCACTGGTCAGAGCGCTGCGGGCGGCCTTCTCGGGCGAGCCACCGTTCTCGAGCCACGATGAGTTGTGGTAGTACTCCTGCATCATGAAGGTGCGCGAGAAGCACATGCATGCGGTGATTTTTACGTTGTAATCGGGCAGGTCCTCACGATCGCGACCACGGCGGTCGGCCTCGATAAAGAAGGGCTCGGTGAGGTAGTCGGTACCGACCTTCTCGAGCACGTAGTCCTCGATGCCCTTGGGGTAGCAAAAGTCCTCTTCGGAAAACTCGCCATCGTCGCCCTCGATGCGCAGGCGGAAGGTCACGTTGGCGTTGACCACGGCCTGACGGCGCATGGTCTCGCGATACCAATCGTGGGGAATGCTAATCGAGGTAAAGACCTCAAGATCGGGACGCCACTTGATAGTGGTGCCGGTGCGGTTCTCGTCGCTGGGCTCAATCTCGAGTGCCTTCTTCTTGGCGCCGACAACCTTGCCCTTCTTAAAGTGTAAGGAGTACTTGTTGCCGTCACGCCAGACGGTGACGTCCATGTACTCGGAAGCGTACTGGGTCGCGCACGAGCCCAGGCCGTTGGTGCCGAGCGAGAAATCGTAGTCGCCGCCCTGGTTGTTGTTATACTTGCCGCCGGCATAGAGCTCGCAAAAGACAAGTTCCCAGTTAAAGCGTTTCTCGGAGGGGTTCCAGTCGAGCGGGCAGCCGCGGCCGTTGTCCTCTACCTGAATGGAGCCATCGCGAAAGGCGGTAAGGGTGATGAGCTTGCCGTAGCCCTGGCGCGCCTCGTCAACGGCGTTGGACAGAATCTCGAAGGCAGCGTGTGCACAGCCATCGAGTCCGTCCGAGCCAAAGATAACGGCAGGGCGCAGGCGTACGCGCTCCTCGTCCTTGAGCTGGCGGATACTGTCGTTACCATAGTTTGCGGTGTTTTTTGCCATACTCGCTCTCTCGGTGCTCCCTTGCTGCGTTTAAGTCATATAGATAGTCAAGGTAGCATAGCCCAGCCCACAGACGATTCCAACCAACACGAAATCCATCGAACAATCGTTCGGTTAGATAATGAATGCTCGGGATGCGGGAGGAGCCTGTCCTATCCAAACATCTGCGGCAGGTCGATGAAGACGGTTTGATCGCTTTCGCCAGCTTCGAAGCCCGAACGGGAGAAGAATCCATAGCGATGGCACTTGAGCCCCGTTGCCTCGACTTGGGCGATTTCCTCGTCGACCATTTTTTGCGTGATGGGGGATTTGCGGAACTTTGCTTCGTAGAATGCGAAGCCCTCGGGGTCTTGCGTTACCACATCGAATTCGCCGCTCGTTTTGTTTGCGGGGTCGTCGTACCAGTACTTGCCTATGGCGTCGAAAGCCGGTTCGATCTTGCCAGTCCTGTTCTGCCGCACGAGGTATTGACGGCAGATCTCCTCGAACATATGAGGAACGTAGTTTTCCTCGAAGTCTTGGGAGACGTGACGATCATAGAAGACTTCCGGGTCGAGCAGCTGACGCGCTGAGGCATTGCGGAAAACATAGCGATAGTAAAAGAGCGAAAGCGGGTCCACTACAAAGTAGCCAGACTTGCGCTTGTTCGTAGGGTCGTTGATGGGTGCACGCTTTTGGACGATTTCGAGTGACATGAGCTTGTCGAGCACGTCTGCCATGGCCGGACCACTCGAGACGTGCGACTGTGCCAGCACGTCCCCCCAACGGGAGTAACCTTGTGCGAGAGCCCCGAAAACTTCGTTGGCGTTGGTCATCTTCGAGATCTCGGCGTTGAGATAGGACGGCACCTCGCTTTCTAAGCGGGCGCCAGGTTCCGTGACGAGCTCGATGATGTTGTCGCGTACGCTTTGGGATTGATCGATGAGGCGATTGTAAAAGGGGATGCCGCCAAAAACGCTATAGAGCCGCACCTTGTCCTCGGGCGAGAACGCGGGATAGAACTTCGCAGCGTCAAAGTAATCCATGGGCTTAAGCTCAAGCGCGAGATCAATTCGCCCGTAGAGGGGGCTTTCATGCTCGATGAGGGATTTCATAATCTCAACGTAGGAGCCGCACAGGACAATGTTTAAACGTGAGTCTTCCCTGTGAGCGTCGATTGAGGTCTGAAGAATGCTGTCTAAGCCTTTAACCGCATCTCTCAAGTAGGGGTATTCGTCGAGAACGAGGGTAATGTTCTTGTCTTTGGCTTGGGCAAACAGAAATTCGATGAGCTCGCGGATGCCTGCGAAGGCGAGCGGAGGAAAGCTCAGCGCTTCAGCAACAAGGACGGACAGACTCTCGAGGTTGTCTGCCTCGGAGGTTTGGCGGCACTCGTAATAGACCGTTGCGACGTCCGACAAATCGGTTAGTGCCTGCTTGATGAGCTCACTTTTTCCGACGCGACGCCTTCCGTAAATGAGAACATTGCGTTGCTCGGGTGCTTTGAGCGTTTTCTTAATACGGGAGAGTTCACGCTCCCTGCCAATGAATTCCACTTACTCGGTTCCTTCCGACTCGGTTTTGTCCGAGTTAATTGTATCGCATGAATCAGATTATGCTCGAGATTACTCGGACAAAGCCGAGTCGGTTCTGTCCGAGTAAGTTTGAATAGTGAACCGAAGTTGTAATGTCCGCATGGCGATGACGAACATGGTTTCCATAATGACAGATATAGTTGACATCTTCTGATAGATGCAATATATTTCTGCCATGTTGCAACGGATATCTGTCCATTACCACGAAAGGAACTCCATGCCGGGCAAAAAGAACCTACGCATGAAGGCGGCGCGCGCGGCGGTTGGCCTTTCGCAAGCTGACTTGGCCGAGGCCGTGGGCGTTACGCGCCAGACCATCGGCCTGATCGAGGCGGGCGGCTACAACCCCACGCTCAATTTGTGCGTGGCAATCTGTAAAGCGCTACGCGTTACGTTGAACGACTTGTTTTGGGAAGACGAGAGCGACGTCGACCCTGACGCTCTTTAGGAGTTCGCTATGAAATTTGAAGATTTAAAACTCGTGCAAAAGTGGCGTGAATATGCCGGCCCAAAGGATGAGCGCCTGGAGGCTGAGAACGCGAAGATCTACAAGATTGGTTTCGTGCTGCTTTCGTTTGGCATGTTGATGATCTTTTTCTACCAGTTTATAGCTCGACAGGTTGCGTGGGTTCACAGCGACGCCAGTGAAATGCCGCATGGCTTTGCAACGCCGT
Organism: uncultured Collinsella sp.; assembly: GCA_905208345.1. GTDB lineage: Bacteria > Actinomycetota > Coriobacteriia > Coriobacteriales > Coriobacteriaceae > Collinsella. The sequence continues at coordinate 15,148 of CAJLOU010000014.1, read as the reverse complement.
TCGAGGCGGCCATGTATTTGTGGCTCGTTCTCGTGATGTTGATTTGCGCAGGACTGCAAACGCGGAAGGGCTATGTCGATACCAATCGTTTTGGGCAAACCGAGCATCTTCCTGTTGGATATTTCCTGCTTCTCAGCGGTCTTAGCGGCACCGCGTTCGCGCTTGTTATTGCCGCAATGCGCTGTATCGCTGAGGCGCAGGTCGTACCGCTCGAAAGCGTCTTTTGGTTGGCGAGCCTGGCCACGGGCGTGTTCTGCGGTGCGACGATTTTCGCGGCCACGTTTGCTGGCCTGTGCGCAACGTTTTTCACGGCGAAAAGACGCCGTGCCAAGCTCGAGGCAGAACTCGACTCCTCTGACGACATCTAATGCGTAATGGGCTGGCTCTGGGTATTCAGAACCAGCCCATTTGATGTTCGATGAGCCGAGTCGGCGCCTCTCACAAAAGTAACTAGGAGCTAGCGAGGCCTATCCGAATTGGCCTCATTGGCGGTGTCGATCTCGAGCGCCGTGCGGCGGGCGCTGTAGGCGACAAGGCCGGCACCAGCCGCGGCGAGTGCTGCAGCGGCTGCCGTGAGGGGAGCGTTGGCATCGCCCGTGCCCGCAAGCGCGCCCGCTTTTCCGGAGCGCTTGTTATTGCCGTGGTCCTTGCCACTGCCGGAGCTGCTTCCGCCGGAGCCGCCGCCCCCGTCAGTACCGCCGCCACTTGAGCCACCATCGCCGTCGACCGTCATCGGGGCGTCGTGAAGTCCTGTCGTATCCGCGCTGTCGCATACGCCGACCTGAACTTCTGAGCGTTCGCATGCCGCGTCGGACACATGAAGCTCGTGCAGTACGGCACCCAGCGCCGAGTTTGCGCCCGGTCGAATTTCCTCGAGCGTTACGGGATCGAGCGCCACCAGATTACGCGCCTTCGCATACAGCGTTACGCGTTTGCCCACTTCGTCGCTCCAACTCTCGGGGATGGCGAAGCTCATACGGAACTGTGCCGTGCAACCCGGTGCCAGCACGGCGTTGCCGTTGTCGGCTACCAGCGGGTGCGTTGCAAAACGCGTCCCCAGCGTCTCGAGCGCGTACTTCACGTGCGCCATGTCGTTGGCCGAAGTATCCTCGGCAAGCTCTGGATCGTAGATCGAAGCCATGCGCGCGTTCGCTCCGAATCCGATGGATGCGCTGGAGAACGGCTGGCTGGAGCCCTCTCGGTACAGATCGATCGTGCCGGCGGTCAGCAGGGTGTTACCGTCGTTTCGCACCGTGACCATGAAGGATTCGCCTGCTGCTCCGGGCACCACCGCGCCCGAGGTAGCGACCGCGCCCGTCGGAGTGGCACACGCCACCAAGGGCACTTCGATGCCGTGCAGCTCTGCCTCGCTCTTCTCCGCGCTCACAATGTGCGTGGCGAGCGCGGAGAGCATGCCTCCCGACGTCAAAAACGTCGTTATCTGATCGACGGGATGGTCCAGCTCGCACATCACGAACGGCTCCGTGAACAGATCGCCTGCCAAGGTGCTGGCGAAGATGCGGAAGTGCTTGCCCATTACTGCTACCGGGTTGCCTTCTTCGTCGTAGGTTTGTCCCACCTTGCCATCGGTATTCTCTACATAGAGCACGCACCTGCCGTTGTTGCTTACGCTAAACGATGCCGGGCCACAGCCTGCGGCACCCACGGGCTGCGTTGCAAATGCCGATGCGCCTCGCGTCCAAGTAATATGCTGCAGTTGCTCGTTGACGGTTGCCAAAAAGCCCGAATGTTGTGGCCACGGCACCGCACGGGGTACCGTGGCGTCTGGTGACATAACGCCCCAGCCCGCAATGGACTGGCCGATCACGGCGTACGATGCGCAGCCGCAACCGTCTGCGGTCTCGTACGCAACGGGCGTCACCATTTTGCCGTTGATATTCTCGGGCTCGCCCAGCTCGATACTCGACGGTGCTTGCGGAAAGCGGAGAACTTGGCGGAACGTCAGGCTGTCGCCCGAAACGTCCGACCACAGGGTAAAGCACTCCAGCGCAACCTCAGCCTCGCTGCCGAGCGCCTTCTCTGCGGTGGCTCCGCGGCGGTGGAGGTAGACACCCGACAGGCGCCCGTCGACCAGCGTCTTGCCCACCGTGATACGCGGGCACTGCAAGCAATGGTAGCCATCCTCTTGCAGGCGGCCGCGCGAGATGCTGCGCCATGACGTATGCGACACCACGCGGATCTCGTCATTACTTATACGCGGGCGCACAACGGACAGTATGCCGGATGTGCTCGCCGTATCGAAAAGGGTGTTGTCGCCGGCGGGGCGCTCGCCCGAGACCAGCAGCACGTAGGCGTCTTGGTTTCCCCTCCCGTCTGTATATTCCACCACGTCGAAGTCGTAATCGAATATGCCGCTGCGCTCCACGTCGCCCTCGCCAAACCCAAGGGGGAAGTCCACGGGCGTGGGAGCGGACCACGTGCCGTTCGTTTTTGTATGCACCACCAGGCGCGAGCGACCATTCTCGCCGTAGCGCACCGAGGCGATACGGAACAGGCACTCCGCGCCGGCGATCATCGCCAGCTTCATGTGGGCTTCGCTGAGCACGCCAGCAAACAGCACGTTGTCGCTCGAGGGCTTGATGCCGCCACGCTCGTCCTCCGATACACCAGCAGAATTGGCGTTGGGGTCCGCAGCGGCGTCCTTCGCCTGCTCGATATAGGTGTACTTATACATCGGCGCGGCGTTTTCGTCGTTCTCTATCAGTGCGTGGACGAAATGCTCGATCTGCCCCGTGTCGTCGCTTTCTGCATCTGCCTCGAGCTCAATGCGCGTGACCGCTTGATCCCAATCGCGCACGACAGACGCGACGTTTACAGCAGTGGCCTTAACCTCGGCGCGTGCGAGCAGCTCGGCGTTGGTGACGATGGTGGCCGATGCGATTAATTGCGGCACGCCGCCCGCCTCGATATTGCCGGGCGTGCCGAAGCGGGCATCCAACGTGTAAGGCGTATCTCCACCCAATGCGAGCTCAGAGCGCTGGAGCACATACTGGTTGCCATTGTTCACCGACATATTCCACGAATCGAGGAGTGTGGGCCACGACCCCGACCAAGCCTTGGTGGTCCACTTGAACATTACGAACTGGAGTATCACATCGACATCGACGTCTGCACCTACGCGCAGTCGCGGAAGCTGGTGTCCATCTGCCTTCTCGTACCCAATGAACAGCGTGAGGGACGCGGCGCCGCGCACGGCAGACGAAGCGACGCCTGCAACGCCGGCGCCAAAGGTGACGGCAAGCCCGATCTGGATGGTGAACGAGCCCGAGGTGTTTGAATAGTCGAGCGAAATGTTTTTAAAAAATGCCGCGCCGCTGCCGTGCGTGTGGGCACCCACGGCGAGCGCCAGCTTCGCCAGCACCCAGGGGTTGACGTTTAGGAAAAACGGCACCGGTCCTAGGGTAAACTGCTCGGTCCAATTGAGGTCGGTTCTTACCTGGAAGAGGGCCTTAATATTGCCGTATGCGGGGTCGTTGTTGTTACCCCAGGTTTTGCCCACCCAATCGTAGGCGAGCGAGCCGTACAGCTGTGTGGCGATATCCATCGTGAACAGCGGCGTGCAATGGTGGCGAAGGAGCTTGGTGTTTCTTGGATCGGTGCCCGAACCGGCACTCATGCTTTTGTACTGATTCCACTTCCCCTCCATCTCGTCGAGGTAGCGGTTTGTTTGCTTGGCGCCCGACTCGCGCGGTGACTTCTTCCAGTATTCCGGATCCGGATGCCTGAATCGTTCATGTAGCCGACCGGTTTGTATCCTCCGCCAAACAGCACGTACCCGGCAAAAGAGAAATCGAACAAAATGGGGAATGAGGGCATCCAGCACGTGAACTTATTGCCGCCGATGCCGGGAAACGCCGCCGGGAAATCAAACGGAGTGACCTCTTGGTCCATGGTAGTGGGGACGATAGTGGTCGAGCCCGATTCCGCCTTTGCGGCCGGCGCGGTGACAACGGCCATGGGGGAGGAGAGTGTATAGGTCTTGCCCTGGTAGTCGAGGGCAAAGCGCAACTTGCATCCTTCCTCCAGAAGGCCCGAAGCTGCATCGAGGAACGTGTCTTCGAGCGTGAACGTCGCCAGATTATCCGCGCCCGATGCGCTGGCCTTGACTTGGCCAATCTGCGTGACGGTTTCGGGTGAGCTGCCCGCGGCAGGCGCTACTTTGTTGATGCGCAGCGTTGCCTGTCCACTCTGTGGCAGATGTGCCTGCACGGTAAAGGCGTGTGTATCGGGCTGTTCGTTTGCCGTGTCGTCCTTTGGCAATGCCATGAACGTGGCTTCAGCGTACTGGATGTCCCATTCGTCGAATGTGAGCTGGCGGAAGTACGGCTCGCCGTCGGAAAGCGGACGCGTGGGCGCGGTTATGGCGGTGCCGCCCTGGATACGCGCAAGGGGAATCTCGACATCACGGTAGCCCGCCATGCTAATGGAGATGCCGCCGTTAAAGTCGTACGCGTCGAGAAGCGTCGCCTCGTCCACGTAGCCTTCCGAAAGCGGGGCAATCTCAAAGATCGCCGTGCCCTCGTCGTCGGTCGTGGCGGTGAGCTGCTTGCCTGCGGCGTAGCGCGATGTGAGCGTGACCTGGGCACCCGTGATGGGCGTATTCTTGTTGGCGACGTCGACCACGACCACACCGAACATGGTGCGCGAGAGAACGAGCACCTTGAAGGGGTCTTCTTCGTCGGCATAGGCCTCGGTGGGGGCAAATGGCAGTATGAAGGCGTTTGCGCTGCCCGGCACGCGAGGCAGCATGATGCCTGCCAGCGAGGATGCTCCGGCGATAAGTAACGAACGGCGATCAAGCATTTTGGGCTCCCATCCCGCAAATATCGGTGGAAATACTCAAATTTTGCGGGAAGGAGCCCTACGGCGGTAGTGCCGTTCGAGGGCCAAAATGTCCAATTTGAGCTGGCGAAAGCGGGTGGAGCCGGAACGTGTTCGTTGCGCTTGACAGTCCGGTTGCTAGCGCAACATGTGCGCGACCAGTTCGGCACGAGTTCCGATACCAAGCTTTGCATACACGCCGGACAGGCGGTTTTTAACGGTGCCCGGCGATACTCCCATATGGCGTGCGATTTCGGCGTTGGTCCACCCACGACAGGCGAGCATGGCCATGGTGAATTCCGTGGTCGTTAGATCGTCGGCCACGTCCTCGCCCGAATCGGGGTTGTGGATGCGCCGCCAACCGTAGCTGAATCGATACGTAATCTCGATGATGCGCGCGAAGTCGTCAGGATATTGCGTTTTTAGGCACGTCTCGATGAGCCCCTGTAAAAGGCCGTGGTGCTCGCCAATGAGCTCGATAAGGCCGTCGGGGCGCGCAATGTTCCAAGCAACTTCGAAGTGCGCTTTTGCGGCGTCGATGTCCTTGAGGCTCATGCATGCCATGGAAGCTGCCAGGTGCAGGAACACTTCCGAGACGGGATAGCTTCCCTGTTTCATGATCAGGGCATTTTCCGCCATGCCCAGGCTGCGGCCATATTCGCCGCGCAGATACAGGGCATGCGCCATCACGTAGCTGGCGAACAGGCGTAGACCTTCGGGCAGATGCGCCGCAAGCGGATAAAACTCTTCGGCGGAATACGGGGAGGGCAAGTGCAGCAGGACGCTCGCGGCCGAGGCGAACAGGATGTGCGTGGCGTGGATGGCGGGCGATTCCTTGTCGGCTGGCGTATCGAGGATGCCCGCAAGGCAACGGCGGGCATCGGCGATACGGTTGAGCGACAGGCTGGCGTATCCGCAGATAAGGCATGCGGAATAGCGCAGTGCGGGGTCGGTGGCGTCAAGATAGGGGCGTGCTGCCTCGGCGGCGAGCGTGGCCTGTCCGCGAAAGTACAGCGCTTCTGCCGTGGCAATGGCGCGCGAATCGGGGTCGGAAATGCCTGCAACCGCAGCGTCAATCTGCCCCGGCACAAAGGCAGTGCACATCAACGGCATGGGAATGCGCGGGTAGCCATCGCAGTCCATCTTCCATCTCCCATCAGGTGGCAACAATGCAGCAATTGTACTCCTGTTGCTCGGGACCCCTTTCGTTTTACTGTTCGGTTAACGCTGCGGATCGTTTTGGAAGGCTTACGAGCATGGTGGTCCCGTTCTCGGAACTTGTTTCGACCTCTACCGTGCCACCGTGAAGCGCTGCAATCTCCCAAACGAGCGCTAGTCCGAGTCCTGCGCCGCCGTATGCCCTGCTGCGGGATTTGTCTAGACGAAAGAACGGCTGGAAGATGCTCTCTCGGTACTGCTTGGGTATTCCCGGGCCCTCATCTTTGACTCGCAGGAGCACGTGGCTGTCGCTGTCGCTGATGGAGACGTTGACAGTCGAGCTGGAGCGGCTGTAGCGGATGGCGTTTTCGACCAGATTAAACACCAGCCGATAGAGGAGCGTATCACTTCCGATTGTCAAAGCGTCTCCGGAGCAATCGAGGGCTATGCCATTATTCTCGGCAAGTGGCGCAAGGTCGGTGAGGACCTCTTCGGACAAGGGGCCAAGTTCAACATCGTCCCCGCAAGGGACGCTGCGGAGCTCACTCATCTCGAGCAATACCTTGGTCATTCGAGACATGCGCTCGGTTTGTTCTTGTAGCAGGCCGAGCAGCTCGGCTGTTTCGGGTTGCAAACCGGAGTGCTCAGAGATGAATAGTTCAATCTGTGCTTGCATAAGGGCGAGCGGGGTGCGCAGCTCGTGTGCCGCGTTGCCGGTAAACTGACGCTGCGCAGAGAATCCTTCGCCAAGACGAGTGATCATGTCGTTGAAAGAGGCGCTGCATCGTTGTAGCTCGGTGGGCACATCTTCACTGAGTCTGATTTCGCTTAGGTTGTCAGGCTGCACGCGCTCAACCTGGGCTGCAAAAGCTCGTAGCGGTTTGAGTGCACGGCCACTCACAAAGTATGCCAGCACGCCGCCAAGGAGTGTGACTCCAGCCGTGATGTACCAGGCTGTCGTGCCAAAAGACTCCTGTGCGTCGTTTACGACGATCGTGACCTCGTCATCGAGGGTCGTTTTCGTTGGGTCGAACGCCTGGGGCGAATCTTCGCCGGTTGCGTTAAAGGCCGAGATGTCACTGCCGATGGCATCCATATAGCGCATGCCCGTATAGCCGACCAGGCAGTTCGTCAGCACGCATGCCGCACACGTGAGCAGTGCCGTCATAATCGTTATGCGCCATTGCAGCGAAAGCCCTTTCATTCTCCATCCTCCATAACGTAGCCCTCTCCAATCCGATTGCGAATCGGGTCGTATCCCAAAGCGCTGCGTAGCTTTTTGCGGAGCGACGAGATATGAACGCGGGTTGCGTTGCTAAAGCTGTTTACGGTGCTATCCCAGACGTGCTCGATAAGCTCCTCTTGGCTTACCGGACGCCCCTGATTAAGCATCAGGTATTCCAAGATTCCCGTTTCCTTGCGCGTAAGAGATAAAGCCTCGCTGTCCACGGAAGCGATGCGCGCCTTGGTGTCAAAGCTGAGCTTTCCGCAGGTTAAAACTATGTCGCTTTGTGCAAAGCGCCTGAGGGTAAGGCTGCGAATCCTTGCCGCAAGCTCGTCCAGATGAAACGGCTTTGTGAGGTAATCGTTGGCGCCGGCGTCGAGGCCGGCGACTTTGTCGGATACTTCGCCGCGTGCGGACAGAATCAGTACCTTAGTCTCGCAGTCAGTTTTCCTAAGTTCCCTGAGTACGGTCATGCCATCGATACGGGGAAGGTTGAGGTCGAGTACCACGAGGTCGAAGGCCTCAACATCCAGCAGGTCGAGCGCCTCCTGTCCGTCGTGACAGCAGTCGACGCTGTACGCCAAGTTTCGCAAGCTGCGCGCGATTGCGTCACACAGCGCCCGCTCGTCCTCGACGATCAAAATACGCATAACAGTCTCCTTGCACATTTCAAATCGCGCTTAACACGGATTTTATAGCCGATATGGTCCAATGGTCGCGTAACGAAAGGAGTGGTCAGGTTGTTCAAAGCGGTAAAACCCGTGGTACAGGTCGCTTTGTTGATCGTCGGAATTGCCATGGTGTGCTTTGGCGTTATGCGTGGCGAGGCGGATGCCGTGCTGGCCAAAGCGATTAGGCTGTGCTTGGAGTGTATCGGAATTGGATAAAAGAGAAAACACTGCGTCGCATGTTTTGGCTCGATTTCGCGGATTCATTCAGGCGGCGGCGACGCTCGTCACCAACATTCACCTGCCAAACTTTGCCAAAGGCGGCATCTATCAGGGCGCGGGAAAAACAGTCTGCGTACCTGGACTTAATTGCTATTCGTGCCCCGCGGCATCGGGTGCGTGCCCCATCGGGTCGTTCCAGTCGGTGGTAGGTTCATCCAAGTTCAACTTTTCTTACTATGTTACCGGTACGCTCATTTTGCTCGGCGTGCTGCTGGGTCGCTTTGTATGCGGGTTTTTGTGCCCGTTTGGCTGGCTGCAGGAGCTGCTTCATAAGATTCCCGGCAAAAAGTTCTCCACGAAAAAGCTCAAGCCGCTCACGTACATCAAGTACGTCGTGCTGCTGTTTGCTGTGGTAGTGCTGCCTGTGCTGGTGGTCAACGATCTGGGGATGGGAGATCCGTTCTTTTGCAAATACATCTGTCCCCAGGGCGTGCTCGAGGGTGCCATTCCGCTGGCCATCGCCAACGCCGGCATTCGATCTGCGCTGGGGCAGCTCTTTCCTTGGAAACTTGTCGTTCTCATTGCCGTGGTAGTGCTGAGCGTTTTGTTCTATCGCCCCTTCTGCAAATGGATTTGCCCGCTCGGCGCATTCTATGCGCTCATGAATAAGGTGTCCTTGTTGGGGATTCAGATCGACGCGTGCAAATGCGTCTCGTGCGGCAAGTGTTCAAGGGTTTGTCAGATGGACGTTGATGTGGTCCGCGCGCCCAATCATGCCGAATGTATCCGGTGCGGAAAGTGCATCGGGGCCTGCCCCGTCGATGCCATCAGCTATCGCTATGGCCTGGATGTGTCGGCGGAAAAGCTTCCCTTGACCGCCGATAAAAAGTAAACAAGCTTCGACAAAACGGAGGAATGACTATGAAGCTTTCTAAGATTGCGGCCCTGTTTATGGTGCCGGTGCTGGCCTTGTGCCTTGTGGCATGTTCGGCGCCCGGCGGCAATGCGAGCGAATCTGCGAGCTCCGATCCTAAGATCGCAGAACTCACTGCGCAGAAGCCGGCCAATGTCGACGAGGCCGCCGAGCTGTATGCGAAGCTCATGCAGAAGGAGAACGAGATTTTTTCGAGTGATAACGCGCTGTGGGAAAAGGTATTCAATGCGGCAAATAAAGACTCGGCAATGATTGAGGACGGCAGCAATTACGGCGATTTTCTGCTCAAGACCATCGACGGCGCCAAGGATGAGTTCACGGCGGATGAGCTTAAGACGCTCAAGGCCGGTGCACAGCAGATCAAGAAGATCGAGGACAAGCTCGAGAGCTTGGAGAAGGAGTTCCCCGGCTGTGGAAGCACGCCGAGCGCAGGCGAGAGCGTCGACGCTTCGACCGCTGGCATGACGGCTGGTGCCAATGCTTCGAGCGAGGCGACGAAGTTCCCCAGCTTTACGGGCAAAGACCTGGATGGCAACGGCGTGAGCAGCGACGAGCTGTTTTCTAAGAACAAGGTCACCGTCATGAACTTCTGGTTCACCACTTGCAAGCCGTGCGTGGGTGAGTTGGGCGACCTTGAGGACCTGAATAAGGAGCTTGCCGAGAAGGGCGGCCAGGTCGTGGGCGTCAATTCCTTTACGCTCGATGGCAACAAGGGCGAGATTACAGATGCCAAGGACGTGCTGAGCAAGAAGGGCGTGACATATAAGAACATCTGGTTCAAGTCGGATAGCGAGGCCGGTAAGTTTACGTCAAATCTGTTCTCGTTCCCGACAACCTACGTTATCGATCAGAATGGCAACATCGTAGGGGATCCAATCGTGGGAGCCATCAGCTCCGCCGAGCAGCGCGCAGCACTCGACAAGCTTATCGACCAGGCGATTGCGAATAGCGAGCAGTAGAAAACGCGTAAAGCATGGCGATGATCGTGCACCGCTGTGCGGAGTAGTCCGCTGCCTTTCAAGATAATCTCCACCATATAGAGGCCCCACTTGGGGCCTCTTCTTTTGGGCGCCATCCCGTTCGTTTTTTGATGCGGTTCCCTACATTCCTCACTGGCTCCGGCAAAAAATGGGGATAGAGTAGGACAAACGCGTCGAATACGAACGGCGGAGGAGAGCGGGCAGGGTGCCTGCGCAGGAGAGGTTGCCGTCCATGCTGGAGCTCAAAGGTATTTGCAAAAGGTACGTCACGCAGTCGTTTACGCAGGTGGCGCTCGACAGCGTAAGCCTGGCTTTTCGCGATAACGAGTTCGTGGCCATTCTGGGTCCCTCGGGCTCGGGTAAAACTACGATGCTCAATGTTATCGGTGGACTCGACCATTTCGATTCTGGCGACTTGCTCATCGACGGCATCTCGACCAAGGACTTCCGCGATCGCGATTGGGATGCCTACCGCAACAATCGCATCGGCTTTGTGTTCCAGAGCTATAACCTCATTCCGCATCAGACCATTTTGGAAAACGTGGAGCTGGCGCTTACGCTCACGGGCGTGGGGCATGCCGAGCGCCGCCAGCGTGCGCGCGAGGCGTTGCAGAAAGTCGGCTTGGGCGAGCACGTTAACAAGCGCCCGAGCCAGCTTTCGGGCGGGCAGATGCAGCGCGTGGCCATCGCCCGCGCCCTAATCAACGATCCCGAGATCGTGCTGGCAGACGAGCCGACCGGCGCCTTGGATTCAACGACATCCGTACAGGTCATGGATCTGCTCAAAGACGTGGCGCGCGACCGCCTGGTCATCATGGTCACCCACAATCCCGAGCTGGCGTACCAATACGCCACGCGCATCGTCAACCTGGCGGACGGCAAGATCACCGACGATTCCGATTCTTTCGATGTCGCTGACGTCACGCGCCGCGAGGCCAAGCCTACGCGCAAAACCTCGATGAGCTTTGTGACGGCGCTGGGGCTTTCTGCCCGAAACCTCATGACCAAGAAGGGCCGTACGGCCATGACGGCCTTTGCGGGCTCGATTGGCATTATCGGTATCGCGGCGATTCTGGCGCTGTCCAACGGCGTAAACGGCTACATCAAAAAGGTCGAGGAGGATACGCTCTCGAGCTACCCGCTCACCATTTCCAAACAGGATTACGACCTGTCGTCCATGATGGGCGGACAGGGGGCCACGGATGACGATACGTCCAAGAACGAGGGTTCGTCCGACGACGGCACCGACGGCAAGGCTCAGGGGACCGATAGGATCCCTGTGGTCACGGCCGTAAAGGATATGTTCGCAAGCGTTAAGTCCAATGACATGACGAGTTTTAAGGCATGGCTCGATGCCGGTGGCGACGGCATCGATAAAGAGGTCAACGCCATTCAGTACGGCTACGGTGTATCGCCGGTTGTCTATCGTGCCGGCAAGGGCGACGAGAAGCCCGTCCGGCTTGTTCCCAACGCTATGACCGAGGCCATGAGCGGAGGCGCAAGTTCGGCGGCAACGGTGAGCATGGAATCCATGGGAACCTCGGTCTTTAACGAGATGATTGACGACCAGAGCCTGCTCGACAGCCAGTACGATGTCGTCGTCGGTCATTGGCCCACGTCTGCCAACGAAGCCGTGATGGTGCTTTCGAGCCGCGGTACGGTGGGCGACTACACGCTCTATAGCATCGGCGCGCTGGATATCGATGAGCTCAACGACCTGGTTAACAGTGCTATGACGGCCGACGGTGGGGTCAAAGCACCCGAGACCGGTACCGACTTTACCTACGACGATGCGCTGTCCACGACGTTTAAGGTGCTGTCGCCGGCCGATGCCTATCGCAAAAACGAAGAGACCGGCATGTGGGCTGACATGTCTGGCGACGCCGACTTTATGGCCGCCAAGGTTGCCGACGGTATCGACGTGCGCATTGTGGGCGTGGTGCGACCTAACGAGACGGCCAATGCGAGTGCATTGTCTCCGGGCATTGCCTATACACATGCGCTGACTCGCCGGCTTATGGAGCGCGCCGCCGATTCGCAGATTGTGCAAGAGCAGCTTGCGCATCCCGAGACGGATGTCTTTACGGGCAAGTCTTTCGATGAACTGCAGGGCGAGGCCAAGCAAGGCGTGGATCTGGGCAGCATGTTCAGTGTGGACGAGGCGGCGCTCAAGAGCGCGTTCTCGTTCGATGCGTCTGCGCTCTCGGGTGTTGCCGGCGGTATGGACCTGTCGGGTCTTGATTTGTCCGGGCTGGATATTGACCTTTCGGGCGTTGGTAGGGACATCGACTTTGGCGACATCATGGCCAAAGCGCCAACCCCAGATTTCTCGGGCGTCTTTGACGGTCTGGAACTCACGCCCGAGCAAATGCAGCAGGTGGGAACGCTTGCCAACCAGCTGTTTGAGGGCTTTTTGCAGTCTGATCAGTTTAAGGCGCTGACACCCGATGATCTTAAGGACGCGTCAAAGCTTGCCGCCGCGTTCTCGACGTATCTTGAGAGTGATACGGCAGCCCAGCAAATCCTGGCCCAGCTCAAGGCACTCGGTGGCGATGCCCTGGCCGAGCGCCTGCAGCGGGCGATGACCGACTATGTGCAAAAGCAGCTGGCTCCGTATCTGCAGCAGGCTATGGATCAGGTGATGAAGGCGATCAGCGAGCAGATAGCGTCGACGGTATCGTTCCAGCTTAAAGCAGCCGCGGCGGGGCTCATGGGACAGATGGCTACGCAGATGTCGTCGAGTATTGCCAACTTGGCGGGCGCCATGCGTGTTGATGCGAGCGCCTTTGCCAATGCCATTCACTTCAACATGGACGTCGAGGACCTGAGTTCGCTCATGATGAGCTATGCCAAGGCGTCGAAGCTCACCTATGACAACAATCTGACCACGTTGGGCTATGCGGATGAGGCCGACCCCATCTCGGTCAAGATTTTCCCGCGTGACTTTGAGGCCAAGGAGCGCGTACTCGACCATATCGATGCGTACAACAAGCAGGTCAAAGCCAATGGCCATGATGATCGGGCAATTTCGTACACCGACTACATGGGCATCATCATGGGTTCGGTGACCGACATCGTGAACACCATCAGCTTGGTGCTCATCGCATTCGTGAGTATCAGCCTGGTGGTGAGCTCCATCATGATCGGCATCATCACCTACATCAGCGTGCTGGAACGCAAAAAGGAGATTGGCATCCTGCGCGCGATCGGCGCGTCAAAGCGCAACGTGGCCAACGTATTCAATGCCGAGACCTTTATCGAGGGTCTCATCGCCGGCGTCTTTGCCATCGTCGTCGTGGTGGCTGTGAGCTTTCCGGTTAATGCCTGGGCGCTTGCGGCCAAACAGGTCCCCAACCTGATGAGTCTGCCCGTGCAGGATGCGCTGGTGCTCATCGCAATTTCGGTGCTGTTGACGGTTGTTGCCGGCCTGCTGCCCGCCCGCAGCGCGTCCAAAAAGGACCCCGTGGAGGCCTTGCGCTCCGAATAATGTGACAAGGGACGGTCCTTTGTCACATCGAGACCCTTGCGAAATCAGGGTCTAATACTTTTCCGAGAAGTGAACGAGTCAAAATGGACCCCCGAAGCATCGACACTTTTGAGATGTAATTTCCTGCGGTTTTGCCAGTCAAATCCTGCGGTTTTGGCGTCTGAAAATGTCGATGCTTCGGGGGTCCAAATACAGCCATTCACTTCTGGGGAAAGTATTAGACCTCGAGATATAGACGGCGTTTGCGAGCGGAAATCAGAACGCAAGCTTCTAGCTCTTCTTTGCAGAGAGCATGAGCCTAATTTCCGGATGGGTGTATTCGTCGAACTCTTCCTTGGGCTCGGTGTCAAAGGCGTAGTACGACTTGATGGATTCGTCCTCCGTCTTGATGCTGATCTCCTCGTATAAGGATCCGGCCAAAAATGCCTGCTTAAACTCATCCGACAGGCTACATGGCGCGAGGAGGTCAGGCGTGGCAACGGAAATGTCCAACCCGTTGAGCGAGGCGCAGAGCGTCGCGATATCCTGCTCGGTGCGGGCGAGGTTGTCTGCAAGGCTTGCCTCGGGGTCGATCTGATTGGTGTAAGCGACGTCCGTGAGCATGCCATCTGCATCGAAAGAAAGGTAGACATAGGCTGCTTGAGCGCCGAGGTCATTATCGCGCAGATAGCCGATAATGCGGTAGCCGTAGTCGTGATACGACTCGTATGGGTCGTCTGCTGCGACGCGTTCGCACACGGGCTCCAAGGCATCTTGCGCGATGGCGAGCTGCTCGGCGGCTGCAGCCTTTCTTGCCCGAAGCTCATTATTTCCCTGGACAAACTGCGGGATGTAGACGCCAAGCAGCACAATGGCGGGCAACACCGCGAGAGCTATGATCTGCTTCTTGACGTTTGGAATCGTCACGCCGTATGCGTTTGCCATGGCCTCGGCATTGCTCGAGGTCTCGGCCAGCACGTCTGCCGCCGTGGCGACTGCCCCTACGGCGCTGGCAACCTCGGCGGCACCGCCCAGGTTGCGCGCGAGATCGTTATCGCTGTTCTTGAGCAGGCGGCCGGCAGCTTGCGTGGCAAGCACGCCGGCGACCTCCGCGGAATGGTCCTTGTTGGTCTGGGCCACCGCAAGCCTGCTCTGCAGTTCCTTCCACTGTTTGCCCTGCATTCCAAAGCGCGGCGCAAGAGCGCAATAGCAAAAGATGGCGATTTCGATTACGGTGAGTGCGATGGCGGTAAATATGCCCGCTGGTTGGAATTCTTTTTGGTGAAACGCGATATCGTTGACCATTTGGAGCGGCAACATCAACAGGCATGCTACGAACGACATGACGAGTGCGGTCGCTGCGATTTTGGGGTATGTGCAGTACCGCTGGATGCGTTTCTTTTCTTGCTCGGTGAGCTGCTGCATGGGGCCTCGACTCTTATCGTTTTTCGGGGGCGATGTGCACACGCTCTTGAGTATAGATGAGTGAAGGACGTCTGTTGTTCATACATAGCGGTCAACAGCGTGCTGTTGGTGATCGTTTGATCGCGAACGTCGTCTTTTGGAGCATGAAGCCGCTGCCGATGCCCACAAACAGCAAATCGAAGGTGAATGGTTTCCCGAGAAGTGAACGACCTAATTTGGACCCCTGAA
>CAJLOU010000013.1 GCA_905208345.1 uncultured Collinsella sp. | reverse complement strand
TCGTAGGCCTCGGGATCCTCGGGCTCCTCAAAGAGGTAGAACTCCTCGATCTCGCCGGCGATATCAAACGAGGCAGGTTCCAGGCAACGGTCGCACTCGCCGGTGGCGTGCGCGCGGACCATGCCCGTGAGCAAGACACCGGTACCGGCATTGGTAAAGACAACGTCGTAGTCGATGCCGTCCTGAAGCTGGTACTCCTTCTCGCCCACCGTGTAGGTGGCGACATCGACCTTACCGGTCAGCGGATACGAATCTCCAGGAAACTCGAGCTGCTCGGAAAGATCGACGGTAACGCTCGGGAACTCAGCCATTACCACTGACCATTCTGCTGGGCGGCACCCTCGTTGAGCTGCTGACGGCAACGGGTAACGGTGCCGGTCAGGCTCTTGAGGTTCTCCTCCAGGTGCGTAAAGACCTGCTCTGCGTAGTCCTCGGCAGCATAACGCGTCTCGCGCTCGTACTGCTGGGCACGATCGCGGATGTCGTCGGCCTGCTGCTGCGCAAGGCGGACGATCTCCTGCTCACCGGCAATGGTGAGGGCCTGCTGCTGAGCGTCAGCGATGATGGAATCGGCCTGAGCGGCGGCGGAAGCCATAAGCTCCTCGCGCTCCTTAAGGATACGGCGGGACTTCTGCCACTCCTCGGGATAGCTCATGCGGATCTCGTCGAGGATGTTGAAGAACACGTCGGCGTCGATGACCTTGAACTGAGCGTTCTTGCCGAAAGGCGGCTTGGCTTCCTCGATCAGCCCTTCGAGCTCATCGACCAAGCTGACGATCCTATCGCCAGGAAAATTCTCGCCCGGCATCCGGTCTCCTTTCATAGGTAACATATCATCGTGCTAGTTTACCACATGCCACCAGGCAATAAGAAACGTCACGAAAAGCGATGTTTGAGCGCTTCGACCACGTTGGACGGGACAAACGTCGATACATCGCTGCCGAGCGAGGCGATCTGGCGAACAACCGAGCTCGAGATATAGCCGTACTGCGGCGCACTCATGACAAAGATGGACTCCAGCTCGCTATCCAGGCGATAGTTAAGGTCGGCCTGCTGCAGCTCATATTCAAAGTCGGTCATGGCGCGCAGGCCCTTGACCACGGCCCCCGCCCCCTGCTCGCGAGCGAAGTCGACCAAGAGGCCGGTAAAGG
The DNA here is from genome assembly GCA_905208345.1 of uncultured Collinsella sp. Classification (GTDB taxonomy): domain Bacteria; phylum Actinomycetota; class Coriobacteriia; order Coriobacteriales; family Coriobacteriaceae; genus Collinsella. Next base: position 23,585 of record CAJLOU010000013.1, on the reverse strand, counting down.
GCAGGACCTCGACGCCGTCGATATCACCGAGCGCCTCGCGGGCCAGCGCCACGCGCTCATCGAGCATAAACGTGGTGCCCACGCCGTTTTTACCCTGCGACTCGGCAACAGCGACAATCACGCTGGGAAAGATGCGGCGGGCGCGGCGAATCACATCGATATGGCCAAACGTGATGGGATCAAAGGTGCCCGGGACGATCACGCGGTTGATGGTGTCATTCATGGGCGTCCTCCTGAAACGTCGTGGCATCGTTGTTGTCGGCATCTGCGCCGGCGCTGTCGCCCCCACCGTCGTCATCGCCGACCCAACGAAGCAGGTCGACCGAGGTAATGCCGTAGCGCTTCTCACGTACAGTCTCAAAGCCTACCGGATGCGCGCCCGCATCGGCGGCGGCATGCTCAAACAGGGCAAAAGCGCCAGGTGCAAGCAGACCCTGCTGAGCCAGGTTCTGCAGCAGTTCCTCGACCGGCTCGGCACCAAAAGCATAGGGCGGGTCGAGCAGGACCAGATCAAAGGGGCCGCCCGGTACACGACCGCGCGAGGCACTCGCCAGCATGTCGCCCGTGACCACGCGCCAACGCGCACGGTCACGGCAGAGCGACTCGATATTCTTGGTAATGAGCCGCGCGGCGTTGCGATCGATCTCAAACGTCGTGAGCGAGCGGGCCCCACGAGAGAGCATCTCTAACCCTAAGGCACCGGAGCCGCCAAAGGCGTCCAGCACACGGACCTCGTCCAGATCGAAGTCGAATGCCGACATGACCATAGATGCGCACGCCTCGCGCACGCGATCAGTCGTGGGGCGGGTGACATCGCGACCACGGGGCTCCTCGATCTTACGACCGCGCCATTCGCCGCCGATGATTCTCATCCTCCGCTGACCTCCTTAAAAATGTGTCGATATCGCATGGCGACCGCATCGCGCAGGGGGCGCGTCGCCACGGAGTCAAGGGTGCAAGCATACCGCAAGAGCTCGACCGCGTCCAAATGGGCCCACTCGATCAGCTCCTCGTCGGCATCCAGGTCGACAAAGCGCAGGGTCACACCACCATGCTGGCGATAACCCAGGATCTCGCCTTCATGGCGCAGGCGCAGGTCCATCTGGGCGAGCGTAAAGCCGTCCGAGGTCTTTTCGAGCGACTGGAGACGATCTTGCGCTGCCGAAGCGCCGCCGTTGCCCTTAGAATGCGTCATGACCAGGCACATGCCCGACACGCTGCCACGGCCCACGCGACCGCGCAGCTGGTGCAGGGCAGCCAAACCAAAGCGCTCCCCATTCTCGATGACCATGACGGTGGCGTTAGGCACGTCAACGCCCACCTCGACCACCGTAGTCGAGACGAGCACGTCAATCTCGCCACGCTTGAAGGCATCGATAACCTGGTCCTTCTCCCCCGCCGGCATGCGGCCGTGAAGGCGCTCGATGACAAGACCCGGCAACGCCAGACGCAGGCGATCGAGCTCGGTTGCCGTATCGTGCAGCGGCACGGGGACCGTCACGCGGCCCTCGTCGTCGCGGGCAATACCGGGCACGTCCTCCAGCTCATCGGCCGAATCACTCGGCTCCACGAGCGGGCAAATCACGTAGGCCTGCTGACCCTTTTCATGCGCCTCGCGGATGGCTCCATAGGCGAGGTCACGGCTCGACTCGGTGAGTACGCTTGTCGTCACGCCAGCGCCAGGGACGGGCCGATGGCGGATGATGCTCGTGTCCAGATCGCCGTAGACCGAAAGCGCCAGCGTACGCGGGATGGGCGTTGCCGTCATAACGAGCAGATCGGCACCGGGGCCCTTCGCGCGTAGGGCGTTACGTTGGCCGACGCCAAACCGGTGCTGCTCGTCGATGACGACAAGCGACAGATGCTTGAACGCAACGTTATCCGAAAGCACCGCGTGGGTGCCAAAGAGGACGTCGAGCTCGCCCGATTCCAGCTGTGCATGGATGCGCTCGCGCTCTGCTGCCGGCGTGGCACCCGTCAGAAGCGCCCAGGACATGCCGGCCTGAGAGAGCAGAGGGCCGGTCTTATCGGCATATTGGCGCGCCAGCACGCCCGTGGGCGCCATAACACAGGCCTGCGTGCCGCTATCGGCAGCCACAGCCAGCGCGCAGGCGGCAACGGCGGTCTTACCGGTACCGACATCGCCCAGCAGCAGGCGGTTCATCACACGCCCGCCATCGCACATATCGCGCAGGATATCTTGGAACGCGACCTCCTGCTCGTCGCTCAGCGAAAACGGCAGGGCTTGCTTGAGTGCGGCCAGGTGCTCGCCCGCGGTGTGGGCATAGGGCACCACATCGACTAGGCCGCCATCGTTGCGCAGGCGAAGCGCCAGCTGCAGGTACAGGCACTCCTCATAGGCCAAACGGCGGCGCGCAATGTCGCGCTCGGCCATACTCGAGGGAAAGTGAATCGAACGAAGCGCACGGGCACTGCTCATGAGCTTGCGCTTTGCGCGCAGTGGTGCCGGGATGGGATCGAAGGGATTGCCGACGAGCTCAAGAGCACCGCTCACGATGCGACGCATCCATGCCTGGCTCACGCCGTCACTTACGTAGTGGACCGGCAAAATGGTACCCGCAGCACGACCGTCCTCAAGCTTTTCAAAATGCGGCGAGGCCATCTGCTTAAAGCCGTAGGCAAACTCGACCTTGCCCATCACGGCCAGGCGGTCGCCCTGCTTAAGCTGCTGGGCAATCCAGGGCTGGCGGAAAAAGGCGACCTGCAGCACGCCCGTCTCGTCAACGAGTGAGACCTCGGTAACCTGCATGCGCGGACGCGGCTGCTTTTGGACGATACGATCGACCGTGGCGATGATGGTGCATACGGTACCGATGGGAGCCATCTCGATGGACCAGGAGCGCGTAAAGTCGAGGTATCGATGAGGGATATGGAGAAGGAGGTCCCCCACCGTCCGAATTCCCAGACGGCGAAGGGCCTCCTCACGTTTACCCGAAACATATTTGAGTCGCGCGATATCCTCGTCGAGCGCATTGCTCTGGGCAAAGCGCTCCGAGACGCGCGGCACGGAGCACAGCTCGGACATGGGCAGTTGCCTACTCGATCGAGAAGATCACGGGATAGAGCGGCTGCTCGCCACGATGGGCGTCGATCTCCAGGTCGGGCTGAGCTTCCTCGATGGCGTCGACGATCTCCTGGAAGTCCTCGTCGGACAGCTCCTCGCCGGCCAGAATCGTCAGCGCGTCGCCCTCCTCTTCCTCCTGCATGCGGTTGATGCAGTCGAGCGTGACCTGTTTCACATCGGAGCCGACCACGTCGATGGAGCCGGCGATGATACCCATGACGTCACCGGAGTGAATCGGAGAACCGTCAGAGGCACTGGAGTCGCGCACGGCGCGGGTGACCTCGCCATCGCGGACCTCGCTGATGGCGTCGACCATAGCGGCGACGGCATCCTCGAGCTCGGAATCGGGCAGGACCGCAAACAGCGCGGAGAACGCCTGCGGGACGGTCTTGGTGGGAACGACGGCAACCTTCTTGTCCGTGCAGGCAGAAGCGGCAGCCTCGGCAGCCATGCGGATATTGCCGTTATTGGGCAGGATGATGACCGAGGTCGCGTTGACCTGGTCCACCGCGCCCAGCAGGTCTGCAGTCGAGGGGTTCATGGTCTGGCCACCCGACACGATCACGTCGACGCCGAGGGACTTGAGGATGTCGGCCTCGCCGGAACCGGCGGCAACGGCGACAAAGCCCAGCGCCTTGGCGGGCTCGGCGGCCTTTTCCTGATCCTCGTGGATCTTGGCGGTACGGTCGTGGGCCTCCATCTCCATGTTGTGGATAAAGACTTCGTAGATCTGACCAAGCTGAAGCATGTGCTCGAGCACCAGGTTGGGGGTGTTGGAGTGCACATGGATCTTGTAGTCGGGATAGGCGCCAACGAGTAGTTCACAGTCGCCCATGGAACCCAGAAACTTAAGGCACTCATCCTCGTCAAACGGAGCGTCAGCCTTAAAGAGGAACTCGTTGCAGTAGCGGAACTCCGAGCCCTCCCAGTCATCGTTAGCCTCGATCTCAACACGGCCAAGAGCGGCATCGCGGGCAGAGCCGGCGGAGTCAAACGTAGCGGAGAAATCCTCGACCACGGTGCTGCGGCCAAGCGCGGCGGCAACAAAGTTCTCGAGGAAGATGGCAAAGCCAAAAGCGCCGGAGTCGACCACGCCGTTCTCCTTCAGAACGGGCAACAGGTCGGGCGTGCGAGCGACGGACTGATATGCCTCGACGACGATGGCGTCGAGCGCGTCCTCGGCCGAGAACTTCTTCTTCTCGCACTCGTCGGCCTTGGTCGAGACATCGCGCAGGACCGTGAGGATCGTGCCCTCGATGGGCTTGCGGACAGCCTGGAAGGCAACCTTGACGGCACGACGGAAGGCGAAGGCAATGTTGGCGGACGTGATAGGCTCGTCGGCAGAGACAAGGCCCTCGGCCACGCCGCGAAGAATCTGCGAGGTAATAACGCCGGAGTTACCGCGAGCGCCCATGAGGGAGCCGTGGGTGATGGCGCCGGCGATGGCTTCCATGTCGGCGTCGGCAGGAAGGGCGGAGAGCTCCTTGGTCACCGAGGCGAGCGTGAGCGACATGTTGGTACCAGTGTCGCCGTCGGGTACGGGGAAGACGTTGAGCTTGTTGATCTCCTCGGCCTTGTCGGAAACGGCAGCCGCAGCGATCGGAAAACAGGTGCGAATGGTCTTTGCAATCATGGGTATTTGAATCTCCGTTTTCGGATGCTAGTTCAGACGGCTCTTGAGCGCGTCGATGTGAATGCCGATCTTAAGGCTGGCGGGATCGATCTGGGCGATCTCCTGCAGGGTGAAGGCAACGGAGCTCGAAAGATTGTGGCAGACGGACTTCATGTTGACGCCGTTCTCGAGCACGACGTGAAGATCGACCGTAAGGCCGTTCTCGTCGGCGGAGACAAGCACGCCCTTGCGGAGGCGCTGACCGGCAAGCAGGCGCACGCTCTCGGCGCCCTGGAGCTGCTCAGCCATACCGACAACGCCATAGCACGTCATCGCGGCATAACCGGCAATATCGGCAATAACGTCGTTCGAGACGCTCAGGCTGCCGTTAATGGTCTCAGACACAAGAATCTCCTTATCTGGTGCTCGCGGCACCATGTCGTGGGAGCAATCATTGCAATATTCTACAACGACCGCGCCATGTTGAGGTGGCGGGCCTCGGGATTACATCCTCGACACGAAATGTTGATACGGTAACGTTCGCGAACGGCGATCGCGGCATGAAAAAACCCGCCGCATAGCGACGGGTTTTACAACCTGGCTCCCCGGGTAGGACTCGAACCTACAACAGCGCGGTTAACAGCCGCGTGCTCTACCATTGAGCTACCGAGGAATTTAAAAGCCCAACAGAAAGGGCTGGAAAATTCTGGCTCCCCGGGTAGGACTCGAACCTACAACAGCGCGGTTAACAGCCGCGTGCTCTACCATTGAGCTACCGAGGAATAGGTGCGTGCTCTCAAGCAACGAAGTTTATTATACGGACGAATCAGCTCAGGGCAAGAACTTTTTTAAGAAATTTTCCGACCTAATCATTGGGGACGTTCTTAAACGAGTAGTCATTCAAGAACGACCCCAATGACTACGTGAAAGCGCCCCCAAGCGGATGTGCTTGAGGGCGCCTCTTGCTTGACTAGCTTTCGATATAGTCCTTGAGCTTGCTCGAGCGGCTCGGGTGGCGGAGCTTCGCCAGGGTCTTGGACTCGATCTGGCGGATGCGCTCGCGCGTGACGCCAAACTCGCGGCCGACTTCCTCGAGCGTACGGGGATGTCCGTCGACAAGGCCAAAGCGCAGCTCGATAACCTTGCGCTCACGATCGGCAAGCGAGTCGAGCACCTGGGTGAGCTGCTCCTGCAGCATGGAGAAGCTGGCGGCATCGGGCGGAACGATGGCCTGGGAGTCCTCGATAAAGTCGCCCAGTTGGGAATCCTCTTCCTCGCCGATGGGGGTCTCGAGCGACACGGGCTCCTGCGAGATCTTCTGGATCTCGCGGACGCGGTCGGCGCTCATGTCCATCTCGGCACCGATCTCTTCGGGGGTCGGGTCGCGGCCCAGGTCCTGAAGGAGCTGACGCTGCACGCGGACGAGCTTGTTGATGGTCTCGACCATGTGCACGGGAATACGGATGGTACGGGCCTGGTCGGCGATAGCGCGCGTGATGGCCTGACGGATCCACCACGTGGCGTACGTGGAGAACTTAAAGCCCTTCTGGTAGTCGAACTTCTCGACGGCGCGGATCAGACCGAGGTTGCCCTCCTGGATCAGGTCCAGGAACAGCATGCCGCGGCCGACATAGCGCTTGGCGATGGAGACGACCAGACGCAGGTTTGCGCTGATGAGCGCCTGCTTGGCTTCGAGGCCCACGTTCTCAATGCGCGTAAGGCGACGCATCTCGGCACGCGTGAGTTCGAGCTCACCAGCATCGGCAGCCTCGAGCTTCTCGGTGGCATCGAGACCGGCCTCGATCTTCATGGCCAGATCGACCTCTTCGGAGGCGGTCAGCAGGTCGACCTTGCCGATCTCCTTGAGGTACATACGGACCGGGTCGCCGGTCAGCATCACCGTGGAGGCATCGATGCCGCGCACGCGCGAACGCGAACGGGACGTGCGCACGGTGCGCTTCTTCTTGCTCTTGGAAGAACCCATCTCGGCGTCGGCCTGGCGGGCCATCTTGAGCTCGTGATCGTCGAGCGAGCCGGAATCGTGCTCGTCGTCGTCATCGAAATCGTCGGTATCGGTATCGTTATCGTCATCGTCGACGTCCATGGGGGCGTCGTCGTTACCGCTCGCGGAGATAATCTGGATGCCGCTGTTGCGCAGCGCGGAATACACCGCGGTGAGCTGCTCGTCAGAAACATCGATATCCTTCAGGGCGACCTGAATCTCGTCCTCGGTTACCGAAGTCCTGTTTGAGCCGTTGCCCATGAGCTTTGCAACGTAGGATTCCAGCCCAGTACCCGTGCTCTCAGTCTTTTTTGGCACAGATTCTCCCTTCATAGTCCACAGGACTCAATACTTTAGCACACACATTGACGTCTATACCCAAAAAGAAAGCTGGATATAGACGAGAATACGCTGGTTGACCACAACATCTAGGCTTGTTCGGTGCCTGCGGCCTCCAGGCCGATCAAACGAAACGGATCCGCCACGCCGCCGATCGACTTTTGCAGTTCGCGCTGACGCTGCGAGTCCTGCGCGGCCCGCACGGTCAGCGCACGACGGGCCTCATCATCGAGCGAACGGTCCTGGCGCAGCTTGGCCTGTGCGGCACGCATGCGACGCTTGATGGTGTAGAGCTCGAGCGTATCGAGCATAAACGCGATGTTCGTCTCGGTGGGGTGCTTGCTCGTCGCCGAGATGCGCCCGGCACTCACAAGCGTTGCCGCCTCGGGACACACCGAGCGTGCCGCATCCATGCAGGCTGCAGGATCGGTTCCCGGCGGCGTTGCCAGAACGGCCCATGCGATGGACTCGTGACGTGGGTCAACCCACTCGATGGAGCAGATGCGGTCGGCATACGTGCGGAACAGGTCGGGGTAGCTCGTGAGCATCGTCAACAGTTCGCGCTCCCCTGCCAAGGACTTGCGTTCAAGATCGGTAAGAACCATCGGCGCCGCCGCAGCCGGTGCGCCCGAACCGTCAGCCGCAGGCACAGCGCCCATACCATCAGGCACATCGATCGGCGGCAAGTCGTCAACGACCTCCACTGGTGCAGCACCATAGGCATCGAGCGGGACGTAGTCGTACGGGTCCTCCTCGACCGGTGCGGACACCGGCGGCGTCGCTCCCGACGCCCAGGCACCGCGAGACGCCTCCCGCGAACCAGACGCCCGACCGCCCGCGCTGCCTGCGCGCTCGGCCTGCGCCCGCTGGCGCTCGTAGTTCTGCTCGCGACGACGCTCGGCATCCTCACGCTTGGCAACATCGCGAAACACGCGTCCCGAGCTCGAACGCACCGTCTCCAAGTCCAAACCCAACAAGTCGGCAATCTGGATAAAGTACGTATCGATCATATAGCTATCGCGCAGCGGATAGATAAGCGTCAGCGCATCCTCGAGCGCCTTGGCACGACCGCCCGGCGTGGTAATGTCACTCGACTCCTGCAGTGAGCGGTACACAAAGTCCATGAGGGGCTCGGCGGCATCGATGCGCGCCTGCAGCGCCTCGCCACCATGCGCGGTGATGAACTCCATGGGGTCGTTGCCGTCGGGAAGCACCACGCAGCGCAGGTCCATCGAATCCTGCTCGATAAACTGAATCGCGCGGCGTGCAGCCTTTTGACCGGCGGCATCACCGTCGAACATATACACGATGCGCTTGGCAAAGCGGGTGAGCGTCTTGACATGATGTTCCGTCAGCGCCGTGCCCAGCGTGGCGACGACGTTTTTAATCCCCGCCTCCCAGCAGGCGATGCAGTCGGTATATCCCTCCACCACGATGGCGGTATCCTGCGCGACGATAAACTCCTTAGCCCAGTTAAAGCCGTAGAGGTTTCGCTTTTTATGGAACACGCTCGTCTCGGCGGTGTTGAGGTACTTCGGCTGGCCGTCGCCCATAATGCGCCCGCCAAAGGCGATGTTATGACCCTGCTCGTCAAAGATGGGAAACATCACGCGGTCGTAAAAACGATCGGCAAGCTGCCCACGCCCACGGCTCACGGCCACGTTGGCGTCGATCATCTCCTGCGGGGTAAAGCCCGCCTGCGAAAGATGCGACACCAGCGCGTTGCGACCCGGCGCAAAGCCCAGGCAGTAGCGGCGGCAGACGTCGCCGCCCATGCCGCGGCTGGCAAAGTACTCGCGCGGACGGCCGTCCTTACCGCGCATGAGCATGGTGTGGTAGAACTGGGCGGTCTCGGCGCACAGATCGTAGATGCGGGCACGCTTAGTACCGCGCTCGCGGCGATCTCCGGTGTCGTGCAGCTCAATACCTGCGCGATCGGCCAAATAACGGATTGACTCGGGAAAGCTCAGGTTCTCGCGCTTCATGATATAGGTGAAGACGTCGCCACCCTCGCCGCAGCCAAAGCAATGCCACACCTGCGTGGCGGGGATAATGTGGAAGGACGGCGTCTTTTCGCCATGGAAGGGGCAGCAGCCCCAAAACTCATGGCCGCGGGGCTTGAGCTCGACCGTTTCCTGCACGATGGCAACCAGGTCAGACGCAGCGCGTACCTGGTCTTTTTCCTCATCGCTAATCACGGATGCTCACCCCCTGCTCACCCAAATGATGACGGATATCGTCAATATTACCCTCGACGGTCGCGATCAACTCATCCAGCGAATCGAACACACGCGAGGGACGCAGCCAGCGCGTAAACGCCAGCGAAACGAAAGCGCCGTACAGGTCGCCCGTATAACCAATTAAGTTGGCCTCGAGATGCGCCGAAGCGGCATCGTCGGCATACGTCGGCGGCAGTCCGACGTTAACGGCAGCGGGCCACACGATGTCATTGACCAGCACCAGACCCTCATACACGCCATCGGCTGGCACCTGAATGCCGTCGGGAACCTGCAAGTTTGCCGTGGGAAAGCCCATGCCAGAACCCTCGTGACGGCCGCGAATAACACCGCCGCGCAGCATATACGGGCGGCCGAGCAACTCAGCAGCCAGCTCCACATGGCCCTGTCCCAGCTCATGACGGATGCGGGTGGCGCAAATGGCCTCACCGCCCTCGCAAAGCAGATCGTGACCATACACGTCAACGCCGTGCTCGGAACCCCAGACGCGCATCTCGGCAACACCAGAAGCACCGCCACGACCCAGCCTAAAATCGCTGCCAACGCGAATCGAACGAATGTCGACCACGCGTGACAACAGTGTGAGAAAACCGACATGGTCGAGTGCCGCAACCTCAGGCGTAAAGGGAACGGCCACCACTGCATCGACCCCGGTCTGAGCCAAGGCATGTAGACGGTCGGCCGTCGTCATCAATTTTTGAGCGGGCGAAGGACTCACCACAACGTCCGGGTCGGGATCGAAAGTGACCACGACAGCCTTGCAGTCATGGGCACGGGCATCACGGACAAGCGCTTCGATGAGTTCCTGGTGTCCACGGTGCACACCATCGAACACGCCGATGGCAATCGATGCAGCACCCAAGTGCTCGCACTCATCAAACGCATCGGCAGTGACGATGCGGGCCTCGTCCGACTCGCCCTCGAAAAAGATACGCGCGAGCTCACGAGCGGACAACATCATCGAACACCGCCGATTGCCTGCGGAAACACGTGCTCCATGACAAAGCGGCCGCCCTCAATGCGGGCAAGCGCCTTGAGTCCCCCATCGAGCACCAACGCAAAAGGCGCCTTCGCGGAATCGAAATCGACAAGCGCACGCTCAACGGGAATGCGTCGGCCGCAGAGCAGGTCGTCGGCAAGATTGCCCGGCAAGTCAACACGCGTGGCGCCCAGGGCCGCAATGGGATCCAGAGCAAAGCCAGCCGCGGACTCGGGAGAAAGCTCCTCGACCGCATGACAGGCGCCAATGGAAACAACACCGGAGGCCGTGCGGCGCAGCGCGGAAATGTGCGCGGCGCTCTCGCAGGCGCGGCCCAAGTCGCGAGCGAGCGCACGGATATAGGTGCCCTTGCTCACCGAGAACGCCACGGTCCACACACACGTATCACCTTCGCCGCCCACGGCGATCAGGTCGGCGGCATAGACCTCGACGGGGCGCGGAGGTAGGTCCACCGCATTGCCCTCGCGAGCAGACTTGTAGGCGCGAACGCCATTGACCGAGATAGCCGAAAACGCCGGAGGCACCTGCATCTGCGGACCCAGCATGGCGGCCAAGCGCTCACGGGCATAGGCAGGATCGCGGAGCTTGTTGGCAACAGCCACCGTGCGGACGGCCTCGCCCTCCGCATCATCGGTATTGGTCTCGGCGCCAAACGAAATGTCGGCGACATAGCTTTTGGTATCGAGGGTAAGCATGCCCAGCAGACGGGTGGCCTGGCCCACGCCCACCACCATGACACCGGATGCCATGGGGTCGAGCGTGCCGGCATGGCCGACGCGCCGCTCATGGAGGGCGCGTCGGCATTGCGAAACCACGTCATGGGACGTGCAGCCCACCGGCTTATCGACGGCGAGTAGCATATTCAATTGAGAAGGCGTTCGACGAGCCATGTACCATCCAATTAGTTAGAGCTCGACGGTCACCGAAGCGGGATCCTCCCCCACCAGCTCGGCCAGCATGGGAAGTGCCACGGCGAGCGTCTCGCGAATCGTTCCGTTGTTGGAGAAACCGGCGGCAGCATGATGCCCGCCACCGCCAAAGTTGGCAGCAATCTCGGACACATCGAGGTCGCCCTTGGAGCGCAGGTTGCCACGCACCTTGGTATCGCCCTCAATGCCCTTTAAGAACATGCAAACCTCGACGCCCATCACCGAGCGCACCACATCGACCAGGCCGTCGCACTCATCCGAGGTGACGCCGCATTCCTTGAGGTCACTCTCGTACGCGTAGCTATATGCCACGCGCCCGCGCGCGACCGTCTTGATGCGACCCATGACGATGGACTTGAGGTGCAAGAACTCGACACGCATGCTCTGGTAGACCTCGAGCGCAACACGCACGGGATCGGCACCGTGCGCGACCAGGCGCGAGGCGGCATGGAACGCAGCTGCATCGGCGTTTTGGTACTGAAAACGACCGGTATCGGTCACCAGGCCGCACAGCAGGCAGGTCGCGACACCATCGCGAGCCACAATGCCGCAATTGTCCAAAAAACGGTCGATGATCATGGCGCAGGCTGCGGCGCCGACGCACCTCAGGCTCAGCTCGGCAAATTCCTCACGCGCCGGATGATGATCGAAGCACACCACATGCGACGAGCGGCGGAGTACCTCGGCTGAGTTGTTCAGACGCTCGACGACCGGCACGTCCACTGAGATGAACAGGTCCGGATTGCCGGTATACGCAGATGCCGGCACCAGACGGTCGGCACCCTCCATAAAGCGGTAGATGCGCGGAACCGGGTCATCGTCTGCCAGCAGCAGGGCAATGTCCTTGTTGGGGAAAAACTTCATAAGCGATAAGCCCAGACCCAGCACGGAGCCCAGGGCGTCACCATCGGGAGACGTATGTCCCGAAATCGCAATGGAGGACGCATCCTCGATGAGCTCGAGGATGCGTCGCTGAATATCTGCAGACTCGCACGATGCGAGGTCGGCGGAATTACTCATCTAAAGCTGCCTCCTGGGCGGCATCCGCTATCGGGTAGCCGTCCTCGTCCTTTTCGATCGCAAGCGTGGCCGGAACGTTTTCCAGCGCACGCGTGATGCGCTCGGCCTCATCGGTCGAGCGATCGATGCGAAAATCGAGCTCGGGCGTGACGCGCCAATCGAGCGAGCGAGCCAACAGGCTGCGAATACGACCCTTGGCGCTGGCAAGCGCCTCCATGACCTCATCGTAGCGGCTCGCATCGCACGACACGTACACGCGCGCGAACGAACGGTCCACCGCGACCTCGACCGCGGTCAGGGTGACCAGGTCGAGACGCGGGTCGGAAACCTCAAAGAGCAGGATATAACCGAGCTTCTCGCGGAGCTGCTCGCCCAGACGGCGGGTTGCCTGCGTTTGCTTCATAGCGCTACCCCCTACTCGGTACGGGCAACCTGGTCGATGCGGTAACCCTCGATCTGATCGCCGGGCTTGATGTCCTGGAAGTTCTCCAGGCCAATGCCGCCCTCGGAACCGCTCTTGAGGCTCTTGGCCTCGTCCTTGTAGTGGCGCATCGAGGCAATCTTGCCGTTGAAGACCACAATGCCGTCACGCACCAGGCGCACGGAATCGGTCGCGGCGATCTCGCCCTCCTCGACGCGGACACCGGCGGCGATGCCGACTTTGGGCACCTTGAAGGTGTCCAGGACGGTCGCGGTACCCGTGGAGACCTCGACCTCGGTGGGCTTGAGCATGCCGATGCGGGCAGCGTCGAGCTCCTCGAGGCACTTGTAGATAACGTCGTAGCAACGAATCTCGACGCCCTCGCGCTCGGCGGCGGAGCGGGCCTTGCCGTCGGGACGCACACCAAAGCCGATGATGATGGCGTTGGAGGCGTCGGCAAGAACGACGTCGGTCTCGTTGATGGCGCCAACGGCGGAGTGGATCGTGTTGATGCGGACCTCGGACTGATCCATCTTGTCGAGCGAGTCCTGAAGGGCCTCGATGGAACCCTGGACGTCGGCCTTGATGATCAGGTTGAGCTCCTTGACCTCGGCGTCGGCGATGGTCTCGAAGAGGTTCTCGAGCGTGACGTGCTTCACGCGGCTCTGCTCCTCGATACGGGCCTTGAGCGAGCGCTCATCGGCCAAGGCGCGAGCCTCGCGCTCGTCCTCGAACACGCGGAACTCGTCGCCGGCGTTGGGCACGGACTGCAGGCCCAGGATCTCGACGGCGTCGGAGGGGCCGGCCTCGGTGACGGCGTTGCCCTTAGGATCGAGCATGGCGCGGACGCGGCCGTAGGTAAGGCCAGCGACCAGCGTATCGCCCACGTGCAGGGTACCGCGGGTCACGAGCACGGTAGCGACCGAGCCGCGGCCCTTGTCGAGCTTGGCCTCGAGGACGTTACCGGAGGCAAAGGTGTCCGGGTTGGCCTTGAGCTCGAGCACGTCGGCCTGGAGCAGCACGGTCTCCAGAAGGTCGTCGATACCGATCTTCTGCTTGGCCGAGATGTTGACGAACATGTTCTGTCCGCCCCACTCCTCGGGGATGACGCCGTACTCGGTGAGCTCCTGGCGCACGCGGTCGGGGTTGGCGCCAGGCTTATCGATCTTGTTGACGGCAACGACGATGGGAACGCCGGCGGCCTTGGCGTGGTTGATGGACTCGACGGTCTGGGGCATGACGCCGTCGTCGGCGGCGACGATCAGGATGACGATGTCGGTCACCTTGGCACCACGGGCACGCATGGCCGTAAAGGTGGCATGACCCGGGGTATCGATGAAGGTGATCTTGCGGTCGTTGATCATGACCTGCGAAGCGCCGATGGCCTGCGTAATGCCGCCCGCCTCGCCGGCAGCAACGCCGGTGTGACGGATGGCGTCGAGCAGCGACGTCTTGCCGTGGTCGACGTGGCCCATGACGGTGACGACCGGGGCACGCGGCTTAAGGTCGGCGGGATCGTCGTAGAACGAGAAGGTGTTCTCCTCCTCGGGGGTGATGATCTTGATCTGACGGCCCAAGTCGTCAGCAACGAGCTCGACAAGGTCGTCGGACATGGACTGCGTCATGGTAAGCGGCGTACCCAGCAGGAACAGGCGCTTGATGATGTCGTTGGCCGGAACGTCGAGTGCCTCGGCAAGCTCCTGGACGGTAACGCCCTGGGAGACCTTGATGGCGTCGAGGTCCTCGGGGTTCACGCCCTGGGCCAGCGCCTCCTCTATCTTGCGCTCCTCCTGAGCCTTGGCAGCCTCGCGCTCGCGCTTCTCCTTGCGCTTCTTGCGGCGACCGGTGGACTCACGAGAGGCCTCCTCGACGGCAGCACGAGCCTCCTCGAGCACCTTCTCGCGGCTGTACTCCTCGGCCTCGCGAGCCATGCGGCTGTAGTGGTCCTCTTCGTTGTTGTGACCGCCCTTGCGCTTCTTGCCCTTGCCCTGCTTATCGGGGTTGGGGAAGTCCATGCCGGCAGCGACGTTGTTGCTGGCGTTGGTGCGATGGCTGTGCGGACGGCTCTCGGAGGCGTTGCGCTCGGAGTTGTTGTCGGAGGCGTTGCGATCGTTGCGACGGCCACCGCGGCGGTCGTTGTTGCCGCCACGACGGTTACCGCGCTCGGCGGCGCGCTCGGCCTTGGCCTTGTCTTCGGCGTCCTTCTTCTCCTTGAGCACGGTCTCCTGTGCTGCGATCTGGTCGAGCAGCGAACGGAAGCGCGAACCGGAGTCGGAAGCGGGAACGGCGCGGCGCTGGGCCTCGCGGGCAGCCTCCTCCTTCTCGCGGGCAAGGCGCTCCTGCTCGGCCTTCTTCTTGGCCTCGGCCTCGGCGCGGGCAGCCTCCTCGGCAGCCTGGGCTGCGGCAAACTGGCGGCGCTCCTCCTCGCGCGCCTTCTCGGCGGCGATGCGCTCGCGCTCGGCCTCGGCGGCGCGTGCGGCCTCCTCGGCGGCAGCTGCCTGCTCCTCGGCCTGTTTGGCGGCCTCGACTTCCTGAGCGCGGGCCTCGATTACAGAGGCGAGCTGCTTGCGGACCATGGCGACATAGGCGTCCTCCAAGGTGGAGGAAGCGGACTTAGCGGGAATCTTCATATCGGCGAGATGACCCATCAGTTCCTTGGAGGTCATGCCGAACTCTTTGGCCAGGGTGGACACACGGACTTTTGCCATATGACTTCACCTACCCTTTCTGGCACCTTGGGTGCCTAGAGACTGAACGAGCGTGGGAGACGCGCGGGGACCCGCCCGGCGCGACCGCGCGCTAGATCAGGTCCTCCGCATCATCGAAGGCGTCGGTGTCGTGGACACCGCAGAAACGGGAGCCGGGACGAGCCTGGTTGCGGCACTGGATGCCGTCCTCGGACACATACTCGCAGCGGCGGACGTCCTCGTCCTCCTCGTCACCGATCAGGTCGGCGGCGGGCTCCTCGTGAACGGGAACGTTCTTGAGGATGTCGGCGGCAAGGGTCTCGGACTTAATGTCGATGTGCCAGCCGGTCAGGCGCGCGGCGAGGCGGGCGTTCTGGCCCTCCTTGCCGATGGCGAGGGACAACTGGTCGTCGGGCACGATGACGCCGGCGTAGGCCTTCTCCTCGTCGATGAGGACGCGGGTGACCTTAGCGGGCGACAGGGCATTGGCGACGTAGACGGCAGGATCGGCATCCCACAGGATGACGTCGACGCGCTCGCCACGGAGCTCGCCCACGACAGCGCGAACACGGCTGCCCTTGGGGCCAACGCAGGCGCCCACGGGATCCAGACGGTCGTCGAGCGAGTGGACGGCGACCTTGGAGCGCTGACCGGGCTCGCGGGCGATCGACTTGATCTGGACGGTGCCCTCATAGATCTCGGGCACCTCCTGCTCAAACAGACGACGCATGAGCTCGGGGTGGGTACGGGAGATGACAATCGGCGGACGGCTGTGCTCGCCACGAACCGGCTGCAGGTTGGAGTTGGGGTCGCGAACGTCGATGATCACGGCCTTGATGTGCTGGTTGTGCAGGTAGCGCTCGCCCATCGGACGCTCGTTGCGCTCGTTCTCGTAACGGCGCTGGTCGAAGTGCGGAAGCTCGGCCTCGACGCCCTCACGAATCTTGACGATCGTGAAGTCGGGCGTGGACTGCAGCACGGTACCGCTGATGAGGTCACCGATGCGGCCGGAGAACTCCTCGTAGATCTGCTCGCGGGCGGAGTTGCGCACGATGGCGTTGATCTCGGCCTTGGCGTGCTGGGCGGCGATGCGGCTCGTGTTCTTGGGGGTGACGTCGATCTCCTCGAACTCGGTGAAGTTGCCTTCCTCGTCCATGGAATCGTCAATCGGCTCCAGACGGTAGACGTAGATCTTGCCGGTGGTGCGGTCGATGGTCACCTTGGCGCCCCACTCAAGATGCAGGATCTCGGCATAGCTCTTGGCGAGCGACTGCTCCAGGCGGTCGATCAGGTAGAGCTGGTCGATGTGCTTCTCCTGGCAAAGCTCCATCAGGGCGGACATCATGTCGGATGCTGCCATCTTACTTTCCTTCCTTCGCGGGCTTGAAGTCGTAGGTGGGCTTCAACTTGCACTTTTTAACATCAGAGAAATCGAGGGTAACGGACTCGCCGTCCTCGAGCTCGAGGGTCACGTTGGTCTCGGTTGCGGCGGCAATCTTGCCGGCGTACTTGCGACGGACCTCGGTGGCGGTGGAGGTGAGCTCACAGTTCTCGCCCACAAAGCGGGCAAAGTCGCACGGGCGGCGCAGCGGACGCGCCATACCCGGGCTCGACACCTCGAGCGTATAGCTCGAAGAGATAGGGTCGAGCTCCTCAATCACATCGCCGACCCACTTGGTGTTGGCCGTGACGTCGTTGAGCGACAGGCTCTGACCCTCGGCACCCTCGATACGCACGCGTACGCAGGGGGCCTTGGTGGCACCCACGAGCTCGACGTCGACGATGTCGACATCGTGCTGGGGAGCGACGGTCTCGAGCGCGTCGATGATCGCCTGCTCGGTCTTGGTCTTGACCATTGCGGCACCTCCATCCATACAAAAAAGAAGCGGGGCCGAAACCCCACTTCTTTCAATTACAACTTCATTTGCAAGCAAACTATAACAATAGCTGCGGAAACGTGCAAGCACAGTACGAATCTGCAGGTCAGCGTGCGCACAGCTTCTCCACAAGAATAGGACAATTGGTCGAGGAACCCCATGCGGCGCACCCTCAACAGCCCCAAAACGGGCCATGCGTCCCAATCCACAGGCCCGTTCGGACCCCAAGGGCATTCCTCCCCGAGCCCCTATCGTTCAGACTTACGCTAAGGGACATTCTGCAACAAGCCAGCCAGCAAGTCGCGCAAGGACGAACCTTTTCAAATCCTCTACGGCAAGGAGGCGCCTATGAAACGCCTAGACACCCTCTGCATGACTGCGCTCGCCATCGCAACATGCTCGTTGGTCCTCGTGGGCTACGGCAACGCAAATGGCAAAACCGGAACATGCGAACCGAACCCTGGCAGCACCAAAGCCATCGAGAAAACGACGCCATCGGAGAGCTTCGACAAAATAAACGAAGACATCGTCGATCCCCAGGGCCTGGGTCCCGATTCCCAAGAACAGTTCCCCATCGACCTTGAGGCAGACGAAAACGTCCACGTCACCTGCGTGGGCAAGGACACCGACGGCTACGGCGACGCCGCGCTCGTCTTTACGGTGTCCAACAACACCGGTGTCGACATGATGTTTGGCGATGTGGACTCCTATGCCTACGTCAACGGTAAGGTCCGCGACGTACGCATGCGCCAACCGGTCGCCGCTGGAGAAGAAACGCGCGCCATGCTCACCTTTGTGGGCACCTTCGACGATCCGGACTTTGATGTGAACAACGACCTCAACGATATCTACCTCAACATTTGGATGTTCGAAGAGGCAACGGGCAACGTTTACTTTAGGGACCTGGTACACATCCCATAGAAGAAGGTGCGACGCGCTGACTAAGCAGGGCATAAAACACAAGACGAGGGACGACCCAACCGGACCGTCCCTCGTTTATTGCATGTCAGCTTTGCGCGCAGCGCTTACTTGACCACCAAGTTGACCAGCTTACCGGGCACGCAGATGGCCTTGACGACCGTCTTGCCCTCGAGCCACTTGGCGACGGCGGCCTCGGCGGCAGCCTGCATATCCTCATTGGAGGCATCGCGGGCAACGTCGACGCGGCCGCGGACCTTGCCGAGCACCTGGACCACGATCTGCACCGTGTCCTCAACGGACTCGGCCAGGTCGAACTCGGGCCAGGCGGCGGTGTAGGCGTTACCCTCGCAGCCGAGCGCCTCGTGCCACAGCTCGTCGGCCCAGAACGGGCAGATGGGGGCAAGGACGCTCACGATATCCTTAGCCACGCCGTAGCACAGCGCCTTGTCGCGGGCGGTACCCTCGGTGGCGTTGAGGTAGGCGCTCGCCGCGTTGACGAGCTCCATGACGGCCGAGATCGCGGTGTTAAACTGGCCGCGATCGAAGTCCTCGGTGCACTTGGCGATGGTGCGGTGACGCTCGCGATAGAGTTTCATC
Organism: uncultured Collinsella sp.; assembly: GCA_905208345.1. GTDB lineage: Bacteria > Actinomycetota > Coriobacteriia > Coriobacteriales > Coriobacteriaceae > Collinsella. Next base: position 4,858 of record CAJLOU010000013.1, on the reverse strand, counting down.
GCGACATCGTCGAGCGCGGACTTGTCAAAGGCCACGTTGGCGTCGCCGGACTGGACGAGCTGCCAAACGATACGCCAAGCGCGCTTGATGAAGCGGTTGGCGCCCTCGACGGCCTTGGGATCCCAGTCGAAGTCCTTCTCGGGCGGGGCGATAAACAGGATCGCCAGACGCATGGTGTCGGCGCCGTAGGGCTCAATGACCGAGCTCGGGGGCACGACATTGCCCTTGGACTTGGACATGGTGTCGCCGTTCTCGTCCTTGACCATGCCCTGGCACAGCAGGTTGGTGAAGGGCTCGTCCACACTCAGCAGGCCCAGGTCGCGCAGTGCCTTGGTAAAGAAACGGCTGTAGAGCAGGTGCAGAATGGCGTGCTCGATGCCGCCGATGTAGTTATCGACGGGCATCCAACGATCGGCGGCTTCCTTGGAGAAGGGCAGCTCGGTGTTGTGCGGGTCGGTATAGCGCAGGTAGTACCAGCTGGAGCAGGTAAAGGTGTCCATGGTATCGGTCTCGCGCTTGGCCGGGCGGCCGCAGACCGGGCAGGTGGTCTCGTAGAACTCCTTGCACTCGGCGAGGGTTTCGCCGGCGCCCAGGTCCAGGTTCTCGGGCAGCGTCACCGGCAGCTGATCCTCGGGCACGGGCACGATGCCGCAGTGCTCGCAGTGGATGGCCGGGATGGGGTTGCCCCAATAGCGCTGGCGGCTGATGAGCCAGTCGCGCAGACGGAACTCGACCTTGCGACGACCACAGCCCATGGCCTCGAGGTCAGCCACGATCGCAGCCTCGCCCTCGGAGTGCTTACCGCCGCGCATGCCGGTGTACTTGCCGGACTGGACGAGCGTGCCCTCGGCAGCGTGAGCGCAATCCCAGTCGACGGTCTCGGCATGGAAGGTATCGATGGTCTCGCCGCTGGCCTCGACGGCAGCGCGATCGTCATCGTCCAGGATGATCGGCACGATCGGCAGGTCGTACTTACGGGCAAACTCAAAGTCGCGCTGGTCGCCACAGGGAACGGCCATGACGGCGCCGGTGCCGTAATCGGCGACGACATAATCGGCAACCCACACGGGGACCCTCTCGCCGTTCACGGGGTTCACCACGTAGCGGCCGGTAAAAGCGCCGTGCTTCTCGAGGGTGCCCTGGGCACGCTCGACGGCAGAGATATGCTTGGAGTCCTCGACGATCTTGGTGACGGCCTCCTCGTACTCCGTGCCCTCGACGAGCTCGTACAGGCCGGCGTACTCGGGAGCCAGGACAAAGAAGGAGACGCCAAAAAGGGTATCGGCGCGCGTGGTGAAGACGGTGATCTTACCCTCGTCGCCCTCGATGGGCTCGCCATCCTGGTCGCACAGGGTAAAGTCGACCTCGGCGCCCTCGGAGCGACCGATCCAGTTGGCCTGCATCTGCTTGACGCGCTCGGGCCAGCCGGGGAGCTTCTCCAGGTCGTCGAGCAGCTCCTGAGAGTACTCGGTAATCTTGTAGTACCACTGCTCAAGGTCGCGCTTCTCGGGCTCGGTGCCACAGCGCCAGCACTTGCCCTCGGTAACCTGCTCGTTGGCCAGAACGGTCTTGCAGGTGGGGCACCAGTTGACCGGGTTCTTCTTACGGTAGACCAGGCCCTTTTCCCACATCTTCTCAAAGATCCACTGGCCCCAGCGATAGTAGTCGGGGCTGCAGGTCTTGACCATGCGATCCAGATCGTAGGAGAAGCCCATGCGCTTCATCGTGGCGAGCGCCTGGTCCATGTTCTTATACGTCCAGGCGGCAGCCTGCGTGTTGTGCTTGATGGCGGCGTTCTCGGCGGGCAGGCCAAAGGCGTCAAAGCCGATGGGGTGCAGCACGTCGTAGCCGCGCATGCGGGCCTGACGGGCCATGGCATCGCCGATGGTATAGTTGCGCGCGTGGCCCATGTGCAGGTCGCCCGACGGATACGGGAACATCTCGAGCACGTACTTCTTGGGCTTGCTGTCGTCGGTGTCGACGGCAAAGAGGTTGGAGTCCTCCCAGGCCTTCATCCACCTGGACTCAATGGCCTGCGCGTCGTAGGCAGGAATCTCGTCCTTATGATCTGTGCAATCGCACATATCAGCTCCTTTAATCTTAGCTGGGGTCGGTCGGCTTAGCTTTATTCGCTACTGCGGACAGTCCTGCGCAAGACGAAGAGCACATTAAGTGCTCTTCTTTGCGTGCGGAACTTGTAGCGAACAAAGCTAAGCCGACCGACCCTAAGGTTAACTTGACTGATGATAGCAAATACGACAAGCGAGATGCCTGCGACTTGCGGGCATCTCGCTTTATCTAAATAACGTGGTTTTGAATCAACCTTTGTTTGAAACTCGTTCTAGCACGAAAGGGTTTTCCAAGTGCCGCAAATTGCCATGAAAAAGGAGCGACGCGTACTTTGGTACGAGAGCGACGGTTTGAACGGCAAGGTGCGGTGCTTGGGAAAGCCGCTTAGCGGTAGCTGACGCTTTGCTGGGAGTCCTTGACGACTACGTCGTGGGCGCCGCCTTCGACAATGGAAGTAGAGCTGACAAGCGTTAGGCGTGCCTTTTCCTGGAGCTCGGGGATCGAGAGGGCGCCGCAGTTGCACATCGTGGACTTGACCTTGTAGAGCGTGCCGCCCACGCCGTCCTTGAGGGAGCCGGCGTAAGGAACGTAGGAATCGACGCCCTCGACGAAGCTGAGCTTCGCGGCGCCGCCCAGGTCGTAGCGCTGCCAGTTGCGGGCACGCGCAGAACCCTCGCCCCAGTACTCCTTCATGTACTGGCCATTGACGTTGACGCGCTCGGTCGGGCTCTCGTCAAAGCGGGCGAAGTAACGGCCCAGCATCATAAAGTCGGCACCCATGGCAAGGGCAAGCGTCATGTGGTAGTCGTAGACGATACCGCCGTCGGAGCACACGGGCACGTAGACGCCGGTCTCCTCGTAGTACTCGTCGCGAGCGCGGCAGACGTCGATCAACGCAGTGGCCTGGCCACGGCCGATACCCTTGGTCTCACGGGTAATGCAGATGGAACCGCCGCCGATACCGACCTTGATGAAATCGGCACCACAGTCAGCCAGGAAGCGGAAGCCCTCGGCGTCGACGACGTTACCGGCACCGACCTTGACGTCCTCGCCGTAGTTGGCGCGAATCCACTCAATGGTGCGCTTCTGCCACTCGCTGAAGCCCTCGGAAGAGTCGATGCACAGGACATCGGCGCCGGCCTCGATGAGCAGCGGCACGCGCTCGGCATAGTCGCGGGTGTTGATACCGGCGCCGACCATGTAGCGCTTGTCGCCGTCGAGCAGCTCGTTGGGGTTGGTCTTGTGGCTGTCGTAGTCCTTGCGGAAGACGATGCCCATCAGGTGATCGTAGTCGTCGACGATGGGCAGGGCGTTGAGCTTGTTGTCCCAGATGACGTCGTTGGCAACCTTGAGGCTGATGTTCTTGTCGCCCACGATGAGCTGCTCACGCGGGGTCATGAACTCGGAGACCTTCGTCTGGTGGTCATCGCGGCTGGGGCGATAGTCGCGGCTGGTGACGATGCCCAGGAGCTTACCCTTGGGAGTGCCGTCGTCGGTGACCGGCATGGTGGAGTGACCGGTCTTCTCCTTGAGCTCAATGACCTGCTCCATGGTCATGTCGGGGGTCAACGTGGAATCGGACTGAACGAAGCCGGCCTTGTGATCCTTGACGGCCTTGACCATAGCGGCCTCGGACTCGGCGCTCTGGGAACCGTAAATAAAGGACAGGCCACCCTCGGTAGCGAGCGCGACACCCATGTCGACGCCCGAGACGGACTGCATGATGGCGGAAACCATGGGGATGTTCAGGGTGATTGCCGGCTTCTCACCGCGCTTAAAGCGGGTCAGCGGCGTCTTAAGAGAGACGTTGTTGGGGATGCACTGCGAGGACGAGTAACCAGGGACCAGCAGATACTCCGAAAACGTGTGGGACTCACCGGGAAAGAACGTAGCCATGTTTCTCCTTTTTCCATGCGACCGGTCGGCTGCAGGCCTCGTAGGACCCAGCCCAACCTTGGACGCCCAATACTGGGGAAGTATCTTAACGCACTTTGACTGCTACAATGCATGATTTAAGAAGAGCACACGAGGGTTTGACGCAGGCTTTGCGTTTGCCCAGCAAACACTTTAGCGGGGAGACGTGGAGCGTATGAAGTACAAGACGACGGCAAAGTTGGTCATTCAAGCGTGCGACAAGGATTTGCCGGGCGTCTTCGGCCACGGCTGTGTCTTGCTGCTGCAAGGTATCGCCCGCGAGCACTCGCTCAACCGTTCCGCCAAGAGCATGGGAATGGCGTATTCCAAGGCCTGGCGCATCGTGAACGAGGCCGAAGGTCAGCTGGGCTGCAAGCTCATCGAGCGCGACGGCGCCCGCGGATCCACCCTCACCCCCGCCGGCGAGCGAGCCATAGCGGTCTACGAGGAGCTGCAGGCCGACATCAACAACGTCATCGCCACCAAAGCAAACGACCTCATCGCCAGCATCAAAAAGTAGCTGATTTGCGGAGGGCGTTGTCTAGGACGGACGCTACGACCAGGGGATTGTCGGTGCCAGCGAAGAGGCGGATGGTGCTCCCCTGCTTGCCGCGTGGGGCCGAAAGGCGCGTCGTTGCGCCGCCGGCGGGCGATGTGCGGAATTCGTCCGGCAGTATGCTGAAGAATTCGCCCGCGGTGCAGTCCATCAAGTCAAACTCTACTGCCGGGCCAAAACCGTGCTCCAGGATGCCGGTCGCGATGGCATGGTCGGGATGCGAGGTCAGCCCGGGATAGCGCACGTTGCGCACCATCTCGTTGGCGGCCAGGTACTCGGCCAGCGCACGGGCGCGGTCGAAATGCGCCTGCATGCGGG
>CAJLOU010000012.1 GCA_905208345.1 uncultured Collinsella sp. | reverse complement strand
GCACGTCGAGGGCGGAAGGTATGGCGTCGCCCGCATCGTCTTCGGCGCGGAGCCGTCCGATGAGGAGATTCTGCGATTCGTTACAAGCGAATGGGAAAAGTTCTCGTTCTTCGGCGACAAGGCCACTGAAACAAGCAAGCCCGCGAAGAACCCCAAGCGGCGCGCTCGCGAGGCAGCGAAAGCCCTTAAACGGCCCGCGGTGAGCACCAAGGCACAACAGGCGCTCGCGGCACAGCGGGAAGCGATGAAGCGGGAGTCGGCTCAAGCAAGAAGTCAGCGTCGCGCGGATGAGGCGGAGACGCGCTTCGAGCAGCGAAAGTTGAAGCGCAAGCAGAAACATCGCGGGCATTGATCGCTATTTGCAGCAAGGCAAACCATATACAGCAGCGGCGCCATTTCCACTTGAAGCCGACGCCGCGTAGACGCTGATGGTGACGGCTATGCACGGGCACGGGCGCGCCACCGCACTTCACAACTTATTTCTCAAGTATTTGGGACGCACACGCGGCGTTCAAAAATGCGGAGCGACTCCGCATGGCTCGAGACTGAGCCGAGGTGCCCTACTTCTCGCCCTCCAGCAGCCCCACGATGCGGTCGATGTCGACGGCAAAGCGAGGCCTTCCCTCGCGCTCGTAGCGGTCGAGGTATGCCTGGCACTCGGAGACAATGCGCTTGGTGTTGCCATCGATGATGCGCTGGAGCGTCTCGTAGTAGGCCGAGCCCTCGGTCCTGAAGCGGCGCTGGTAGGCCTTGGTTATGGGGAACATCTTGATGTAGTGGATGCCGTGGCGGCAGCCGGGGCGCGTCGTGGGGCGGGGTGGCAACGCAAAGTACTGGTCTTTGGGCACGTTAGGGGCGATGTTGGAACGCAGCGGCACGGCGAAGTCCCTGCGCTTCCCGCGGAAACGCAGCCTCACCACCACGATGCAGGGGCGATTGTGTTTAAGCATGAGCTCGCGGTCGCCCTCGACGAGGTCGAAGAAGTCCTGGGAGATGGATACGATTTTCATCGGTTACGCCCCCTTCATACGAAGCGGGGCCCGCATCGCTGCAGGCCCCTACAGGTGGGCGATATTCTACGCCTTGCGGCACCCCGTCGCCCACGGAGGTTAAACGTACACGTAAGCCGTACTCTGAAAGCCGCGGCTTCCGGCAAGTAGTTTATACCACGAAAGGTCGCTTTCAATGCGCATAGCTCGCAAAATAACACTCGCTGGGCCGTCACCCCTGGCAGTTACCCTCCAATCTTCATTGGAGTCAGCAGGTCAATTCATATAGTCATGGGGGTTTATCCTGAAGGAAATCAAATTTATACCCCCATAACTAAGGAATTTTCTATTCCCACTCAATGACTAGAGCCCTGGTGTAATTGGCTGGATCACCGTTCCGGGAACCGGTATCGACCTACCTGTCCGCCAAACTCCTTCTTCAGCTCCAGCCTAGTATCTGACTCGCGCTGTTATAAGCGAAAACCGAAGAGATGCATCTTTGCCAAGAAAATAAGGTTAGCCTTATCTTACTGCATGATTCGTGTGTTATGGTTAGATGGCTCTAACTTTTTGGGGGCGATAGCCATGCACGAACGCAAGGACTTCTGGGACAAGAATGCCGGTCGGTACGACCGTTTCATGCGAAACGACCGGGCGGCGTATGAGAAGATGTATGGGCTGATCCGTCCGGTGGTGAAAGAAAAAACCGTACTGGAGGTTGCCACCGGCACGGGGCTTATCGCAAAGAGCATCGTGAATACAGCGGCGCATATCGAGGCTACGGACGCTTCTGCACAGATGATCCTTGAAGCAAAACGGGACAATCAATCCGCAAAGCTGCACTTTTCCGTACAAGATATGTTCCGCCTGCCCTATTCACAGAAGTCCTTCGAAGTGGTGATCGTGTCCAACGCGCTTCACATAGTGCCGCATCCGGAAAAGGCCCTGCAAGAAATCAGGCGGGTGCTGAAGGACGACGGCGTGCTCATCGCGCCAACCTTCACCCACGCGGGGAACTCGGTTTCCGGCAAAGCAAAAGCCCTTTTCATGAGCATGGCGGGATTCCCCCCTCCACAGCAGGTGGACAAGCGAGGAATACCTGCGTTTCCTGCGTCAAAACGGCTGGGCGGTGCAGAAAAGCGCGGTGCTGAAGGCCTCGTTCCAGTTGACCTATACGGAATGCACGAAATCGGAGGGGCCAGATGTCGTTCTTTGAAAACACCCGCAAGCCCGTGGGCCTCGGCGGAAAACTTATGGTTGCCATGATGAATCTGGGCCACAGCCCTGTGGCGCGGTGGGGACTTCGATTTCTACGACTTGCGCCAAACGCCAAGGTGCTAGATTGCGGCTGCGGCGGCGGGGCAAACATAAAACGGCTGCTGAAAAAATACCCGTATGGCGTCGTCAAGGGCATCGACTATTCGCCCGTCAGCGTGGAGAAGGCTAGAAAGCTCAACCGAACTGCAATTCAGGAGGGGCGTTGCGCCGTTCTGCAAGGCAGTGTGGCGGATATGGCGTTTGAGGATAGCTACTTCGATGCTGCCACGGCCTTTGAAACCGTCTATTTTTGGCCTGATTTGCCCCGATGCTTCTGTGAGGTCTGGCGGACGCTGAAGCCAGGCGGGACAATTCTTATCTGCAACGAGAGCAATGGCGATACGGACAAGGACGAGAGGTGGACGCAGATCATCGGCGGCATGACCATCTACAAGGACATTGAATTAAAGGCGTGTCTGGAGCAGGCAGGCTTTCACGAGGTGCAGATACGCAAAAAGGGAAAGTGGCTCTGCGTCACGGCGCGGAAGTAAGGACATCAAGCACGGGCATTTTTGCATCCATCCTGCACATGGCGATAGACATGACGGCCATAGCGGCTGTGCTGGCGGCAATTATGACAGTTTTTATTCGCTGAGGAAGGAACCTATGAAATGTAAAATTGAGAAAAACACCGTGCAGGAGACGCTGATTCTCCCACTGTATTCTCGAAAGCTGTGTACGGAGCTGTACCCGAACCTTTACAGGGATGAAACAGCGGTTCGTCTGCTCGACCAGATCGACTACGACTTTTCAGAGGCAGAGAAAAACTCCCGCAGCCTGATGCAGCGCTTCGGTGCGCTGGAGGTGGCCATGCGGCAGGGCGATCTTGCTTTCGAGGTGCGGGATTACCTGAAAGGCCACCCCGATGCGGCGGTGGTCAATCTGGGCTGCGGGCTGGACAATACCGGCAGAACCTGCGACAACGGTAGATGCAAGATCTACAATCTGGACTTCCCGGATGTGATCGCCTTGCGGCAGCAGCTACTGCCCGCCAGGGATCGGGAGCAAAATATCCCCTGCGACCTAAAAGACACCGCATGGTTTGGCAAAATCGATGCCTCCGGCGGGGCGGTGTTCTTTGCCACCGGGGTGTTCTATTACTTTCTGACCCAGCAGGTCCGAGAACTGGTGCGGGGAATGGCGGACGCTTTCCCCGGCGGTGTGCTGGTCTTTGATGCTGCCAATCGGACGGCAGTAAAGATGATCGCAAAAACATGGCTTAAGACTGCAAAAATCAAGGATGTGGGGGCATATTTTGCGGTTTCGGATGCCGCCAAGGAAATCGGCACGTGGAACAGCCGTCTGCAGGTCACAAGTCGCGGCTATATGCTGGGCTACAACGATTTGAGAGACCCTTCTGTCAGCGGCCTTTTCCGGTTTCTCGCAAGGGTCGGTGACAACGGGATGAAAATGCAAATCGTGAAAATAAGATTTTGAGAGGCAAAAACGAAGCGCATTCACTTTGACGTCGAAGAAGACGGCTTTTACCGCGCATATTGGGCATGCAAGGACACGCATACAGCAGCGGGCACGGATTCGATTGAAACCGTGCCCGCTATCTAATACTATATTATTGAACGTCTGTTCTATTCCCACTCGATGGCGTCGGTTCTGCCGTCCCGTCATTCCAGTTACACCCAGTTTTCGGCATCGACACGGAACGCGTGCCGCCGAATGACGCGATGTCGCGTTTCGTCGGCTTCGGGGACAAAAGTTGGGACAACCTCAAAAACTTTTTTCAAACTCAGGGCTTTGAGTTTTTGTTTTTGTCCCAAAGTGCGCGGCGGGTCGCCTTTGGATGCTCGATGGCGCCGAAAACGCCCGTTTTGAAACTCAACCGCCCTTTTGCCTGCAAGCCGCCAGCTGCAATCGCAAGTGAATTAACGCGGGTGGCTTGCGCGCCATTTGCAAAACCCCAGGTCGCAGGTCTTCGCCATTCGTGAACAAAGTGAGTAGTCTCAGGTGGCTTGCTTATGAGTTGGCGAACGGGCCTTCAGGATTCAGGGCAAACATGCTGGTAGAATAGGATTCTCAAATCAATGACAGGAGACCGAGCATGGCCGAACCCCACGATAGGAAGCCGATCCTCACGATCGAGCAGCAGATAGAGCACCTCAAGCAGAAGGGCGTAGCCTTCGAGCTGTGTTCCGAGGAAGAGGCCGCGGACTACCTGCGCGACAAGTGCAACTTCTTCAAGCTCGCATCCTACCGCAAACTCTTCTCGAAATACGAGGGAGGCCCGCGCGACGGCCGCTACGTAGACCTCGACTTCGGCCAGCTGCGCCTGCTCGCGGCGCTCGACCAGGAGCTGCGCCACGCCCTGCTCGGCATGACGCTCGACATCGAGCATTTCCAGAAGGTGACACTGCTTCGCGAGATGGAGGACCGCGGAGAGGACGGCTACGCCATCGTGGCCGACTACATGGCATCGCTTACCACTGCAAACAGGGAGTACCGCCTGCGCGAGCTCAAGATGAGCGGCCGCAGCCCCTACAGCTCGAGCCTCTACGCGAAGTACTCCGGCGACATGCCTGCCTGGGCCTTCCTTGAGCTCACCTCGTTCGGCACCCTCATCGACTTCGTGCGCTTCTGCGCCAGGCGATGGGGCGACAGGCGCCTCGAGGCCTCCCACTACGACCTCAAGCGCGTGAAGTCCGTCCGCAACTGCGCCGCGCACGGCTCGTGCCTGATCAACTGCTTCGCCGAGAGGGGCGCCGCCCGGGGCTCGGCGTCCAGCGGCGTCTCCCGAAGGGTGGCCGCCGTGGGAATTCCCAAGGCGACCAGGAGGAAGTGGATGGGGAATACGGCCATGCAGGAGGTCGCGACCGCGCTCGTGGCGCACTCCGGCTTGGTACCCGAGGGCTCCTCGCGCTCGCGCGCCGCATCCGAGCTCGCCGAGATGTTCGCCAGGGCCGACGGCGAAACCGAGGCGCTGCCCGACAAGGGGCCCGACGCCGCAGCTCGCTCCGCGCTCGAGTTCCTTCGCAGGTTGACAGAATCGCTCGGGTTGGTAGAATAGCCTGCAGATAGCAAAACCTTCACGGTTTTAGGGGCGGACTTGCGCAAGCGACTCTGCCCTATTTTTATATTCACTCGCTATAGGAGACGGGTGATACCTGGGTCAATGACAGAACTGAGAAGCCCGGAATAATGGAGCCAGTTAGAAACCCTCGGGTTTGCGGGGCGGGATCGTGAGAGCGATTCTGCCCTATTTTTTTCCTCCGTCTGCCCCAAACCAAGTAGTTCGAAGATAGCCTGTAGGTATCCTCGTGGGCGCCTTTTATTTTCAGGGAATCGGCCGCTTCATGAGCGAGCGACCGGCTTGACCTAGATCGAACCGCCTTCATCTCCGTCTAGGCGCCGGCAATCAACATCGTAAATCCGCGCGTGCTACAATGCGGCCACCAGAGATGAAAACACAGTCCCCGTCGGGTAGTCGTGGGCGTGCGGGAGTCCGCATCAGTAACCTGCCTCCTTGGTTGTCCCTTCTCTGCATGGTCATCTACATAAAGGAGGAGCCAGCCATGCAGATCAGCGTGTCGTCCACCCTGACCGTATATCACGACGGCCAATTCTGGGTCGGGCTGGCGGAGCACGTCGAGGACGGCAGATACGGCGTCGCCCGCATCGTCTTCGGCGCGGAGCCGTCCGATGAGAAGATCCTGCGATTCGTTGTCAACAAATGGGCGAAGCTCGCGTTCTTCGGTGACGATCCCGCCGAGGCGAGCAAGCCCGCGAAGAACCCCAAGCGCCGCGCCCGCGAGGCATCGAAGGCCCTTAAGCAGCCGGCGATGGGCACCAAGGCGCAGCAGGCGCTCGCGAGTCAGCGGGAGACGATGAAGCGGGAGTCGGCTCATGCGAGAAGCCAACGCCGCGCGGACGAGGCGGAGGCGCGCTTCGAGCGGCGGAAGCTGAAGCGCAAGCAGAAGCATCGCGGGCATTAACCGGCGCTGACATGGTTCTTGGCGTGAACAGGGCTACGTCCCCCTGTTCACGCCGTTCACACATACAGCAGTAGGCACGGATTCGTTTGAAACCGTGCCAGCTATCCGGTACGATACTATTGCATCGAACGTCTGTTCTACTTCCACTCGATAAAACAATAGTGCTCCATTTTTGCAATTCCGCCCTCGTTATATCCGTGGTTTCTTCTCGTTGTCGGCTGTATTCGGTTAGCCTCTCTCATAGAAAACTCATCCCAAACTCAGCTCTTTTCATTTTTTCATTCTGTGAGTTTTACGCCTGAGTTTCGACGAAGGATGGATTTGCTGCATGACCTGTGAAAACCCGCTATCCCCGTTCGATTGAATCCTTCTCTTTCAAATGAAACCCCCATCGAGAACGCGACTACGACAAGAGTTCTTGATGCCCTTCATTTCGAGTCGGCTTGCCAAGCATCATTCTGATTGAAACTCAAGGGGGGGCGATTTCGCTCTTCAGAAGGATTTCGCTGTCATTTCAGGACAAACTCATGACATCTCCGAAGATGGCTAAGAATGAGATCCCGGCTCGCTGACGCGGGATCGTCCGCTTGCGAGAATGTCCAGTAATTTCGATTCTGGGTCGTCGTCGAAGGCGACCTTCGCGATCAATCTCCACTTGCGCGGAGGTATGCCGACCAATTTCGTGAAGAGGGCGGAGAAGCTTGTTGCTCGTGCGTATCCGCAACGATGCGCCACTTCGTCTATGCTCATATCATGGTCGGTGAGCAGTCTTTTCGCCAGCTCGATTCTTTCCGAGGAGACGAACTCGGTCACCGTCAAGCCCGTCACCTGCTTGAATGTCTTCTTGAACTTGGTTGACCCCATGTTCGCTGCCTCGAGCAGGTCCTTCTGTCCGATCGCGCCGCCTAGGTTGCTCTCGATGTACGATACGGCTCTCGCGATCGAAAGGCGGTCCTGCTCGGCCACTCCCTCGCACAGGCTCTCTCCCATCCTGAGTAGCCTTGCCATCACCAAGTTCGCGATTCCGGAATATAGGAGGCCCGCTTCCGACCCCGGGATCTCCCTTGGAGTTATCTTGCCGAGCATCTCTGCTATTTCCGGATCCCAGGAAGCCTGGTTCCTCAGACTCTTCAGGCTGATCGCCAGCGGTTTCAGCGCCTTGTCGATTTTTTCCCCGAAGACGCTTCGGCAGTATTCGTCGTAATACTCGATCTCTGTGTAGGAGAATCTCGCTCCTTTTGGTAGAAGGACCGAGCTTGTCTTGGGCTTTGCTTCCAGAAAGGCGGAAACGCTTGATTGCGGCATGAGACCATGCCTTTCGCGGCGGACTGCAAAATACCCGCCAGAATCGAAGCAGAAGGGAAGGCGTTCTTTCAAAGTGAAATCGCAGCAGACGACGGAGAAGAACCGCCGCGCCTCCCATGCCCAGTACCACCCCTCGCATCTGCGCCCGTCGCCTTCGAAGAGGGACCCTTCTCCGTTCCATCCATCTGCCAAGACGAGGCCGATTGGCTCAAGCGAGGCCGCAAAGGTCTCCGCCGCGGCTTGGGCGGCGTGGGAGAACATCGTTTCCTTGTCGTCCATCTTCCGATCCTTTTATTCGCGTTCGGACGCAATTCTTTCGCGCTCGGGCTTTTCCCTCCAGGTGCAACCTGATTCAAGTTAGCCAAGGTTAATATCTCTTTGTCAATTTTAGTGATACAAGAAAGGCTCTCTGGTTTTGCGAAGAAGAACACAGAAAACACTCGCGGAGGCCATCGACGTCAGAACGAAGGTGGCCATGCTCGTCGTGCTCATAGCGACCGGGGCCATCGTGAAGGATTACGTTCTGGGCTCGGTTCTCTTTGCCGTCGTCGTCCTCCTCTCCTTCGCAATCGGGCGCGGAAGGATGGCAGCGTCTTTCTCTTTCGCCTACCTCTTTCTCATGGGTATCTTCTGGGTCACGACGATGCTTCCGCCGAACGCCGCCGGAGCCCTCGGCGCGTTCGCCCTGGCCTGCCGCACCTGCATGCCCATCTGCCTGTTCGCGGCAGTCTTCGCGACTACCACCAAGATTGGCGACCTCACGGCCGCCCTCTACGGGATGAGGCTGCCGAAGGCGGTTGTCGTTCCGCTGGTGATAGCGGTGCGGTTCTTTCCGACGCTCAAGGAGGAGTCCTCTGCCGTAGCGGACGCGATGAGGGTGAGGGGGCTCGCCCTTTCGCTTAAGAATCTCGTTTCGAAGCCGGCGCTGATGTTCGAATCTGCGGTCGTGCCCGTGATGCTGCGCTGCGCCAAGATCGCGGACGAACTCGCCGCCGCAGCGGTCGCGCGCGGCATCGACCGGCCCGGGAGGAAGACCTCCTACAACGCGCCCCGGTTCGGATGGGCCGACTTCCTCCCTCTCTCGATTCTTGTCGTCTGTTGCTTGCTTCTTGTGGTCGCAAAGGCCAACCAGGGGATCGGAGGGCTGCTGTGACGAAAAACGCCGTAGAACTTAGAAACGTTTCTTTTACCTATGAGGGGGTCGACGCCCCGGCGATCAAAGACGTGAGCTTTTCGGTCGCGCCGGGCGAATGCGTCGTCCTGTGCGGGGAGTCCGGCTGCGGGAAGACCACCGCGACCCGGATCGTCAACGGGCTGGCGGGAGGGTTCTACGAGGGCAGCCGGACGGGGAAGGTCCTTGTAGCAGGCAGGGACATCGACGACCTGGAGGATTGGGAGCTCTCGTCCTTGACGGGCAGCGTTTTCCAGAACCCCCGCACCCAGTTCTTCAACCTCGACACGACCGGCGAGATCGCGTTCGGCATGGAGAACCTCGGCGTTCCCAGGGAGGAGATGCACAGACGGGTGCGCGGCGTCGTGCGCGAGCTCGGCATGGAGAGGCTCATGGGCAGGGGCATCTTCGAGCTCTCCGGGGGCCAGATGCAATCGGTGGCCTTCGCGAGCGCATGGGCCTGCAAGCCGAGCGTCTACGTCCTCGACGAGCCATCGAGCAATCTGGATCCTCCCTCCATGGAGAAGCTCGCCTCCTTCATCTCGAAAGCCAAGTCGAGTGGGTCTGCCGTGATCATCGCCGAGCACAGGCTCTCCTACCTCGCAGGCGTCGCCGACCGGTACCTGCTCTTCGAAGGCGGTTCCGTCGCCGCCGAATGGGACGCGCAGCAATTCCTGGGGCTGCCCGACTCCGAGCGAGAGTCTTGTGGGCTCAGGTCCTCCGAGCCGCCGAAGCTCGCCGACCTGATGCAGCGCCTTTCCCATCCCGTCTCCGCCTTTCCCGCCGTCGAGGCGAGGGGGATCTATGCGGGGTATGAGAAGGGCGTGCCGGTCCTCGAGGGGACTACCGTCTCGTTCGACCCCGGGAGGGTCGTCGGCGTGGTCGGGCGAAACGGGGCGGGCAAGTCAACCCTGCTCAAGTGCCTGGCGGGGATCAAGAAAGAAGAGCTCGGGCATGTCCGGTTCCAAGGCTCGGTGGTCCCTCCCAAGAGAAGGCCCGAGCATGTGTTTCTGGTCATGCAGGATCCCGACTACCAGCTCTTTCGCCCGAGCGTGCGCGACGAGTTGGCATCCGCGGCCCCGTCTCCTTCCGCCGTCGACGAACTTCGTCTCGAAGCGGTCTTGGAGGAGTTTGGCCTGGGAGATGTCGCCGACCGCCATCCCGCATCGCTCTCGGGAGGGCAGAAACAGAGGTGCGTCTGCGCCATCGCGTCGGAGTCGGGCGCGCAGGCGCTTCTCTTCGACGAGCCCACGAGCGGCCTGGATTTCCGGAACATGGAGCGCCTCGCGCTCGTCTTGCGCAAAGAGGCGTCTCGCGGGAAGACGGTGGCGGTCGTCAGCCACGACACGGAGTTCCTGTCAAAGGCCTGCGACCAGATCGTGCTCATCGAGTGAGCCGGGCCGCGGGGTCGAGAAAAGATTCGTATGGAGGAAAGGATTTGAAAATGTCAGTTAAAGCGAAACGGAAAGAGGGCGGCAGCCTCAGCTCCAGGGACCTCATAGCCCTCGGCGTCTTCTCCCTGCTGTTCATGGTGGTGAGCATGCTCGTCGTGGGAATCACCTCCATGAGCGTCGTGGCGTACTGCGGCTGCTGCGCCATCGCAGCGATACCCGCCGGGATCGTCTGGGTCTACATGCATGCGCGCGTGCCGCGCGCGGGAACCTCGCTGATCATGGCCCTCGTCTTCGCCGTGATCGTATTCGTCGTCGGATCGGGATGGCCTGTGGCGCTCGGGCTCGCCGTCGGCGGCGGCGTCTCCGAGCTGGTTCGCAAAGCGCTCGGGTACGGGAGGTTCGCAGGCGTCGCCGTGGGGTACGCGCTTTTCGAGACTTGCTGGGCAGCAGGCCTTTTCGTTCCCATGTTCGCCTCGCAGGACTACTACCGCGAGCTGATGGGGTCCAACAGCATCGACCCGGCCTATATGGAGGCCCTCTTGTCCACGGTGACCCCCGAGACGTTCGCGGTCATCGCGGTCGTGACCTTCGTAGGCGGGATCATCGGTTCGCTTGTCGGCCGAGCGGTGTTCAAGAAGCACCTCGAGCGCGCGGGAATCTCCTAGCGCCCTTTTTCAAAGCAACATGAGAGAAGAGGTATTCGATGAGCAAGGAAAGCAAAGGAAGGAAGCCGGGGGCCCTTTCCCGGTGCCTCCGGTTCGCGGGGAGAAGAAAGCCCCTCGTGTTCGCCTCCATGGCGCTGGCGGTCCTATCCGCGGCGGCGTCCTTCGTCCCATACGTGGCGATCTACTTCATGATCAGGGATGCGGTCGAGGTCTATCCGAACCTGGCCGCCGTCGACGTTTCGGCGATGACGGGCTACGCGGGCTTGGCGGTGGCAGGCATAGTCGTTGACGTGGGGTGCTATCTTGCCGCGCTTCTGTGCTCCCACGCCGCGGCATTCGACGCGCAGTACCGCACGAAGCTCGACATCGCCGCCCACCTCGGGCGAATCCCCCTCGGGCACGTCGCCAGGCTCGGCACGGGCAGGATCTCGAAGGTCATGGACGAGAGCGTCGGAGGGATCGAGCAGTTCATCGGCCACTCCATCCCGGACCTGGCGGCCACCGCCGCCGCGCCCGTCGTCTTGGTGGCGCTGCTCTTCGTCTTCGACTGGCGCTTCGGCGTCGCTACGTTGGCGGCGGTCGCCGTCGCATGCGTCGTGCAGTTCTCCGGCTACGCCGACAAGCGCGTCATGGCGAGCATGGGGCGCTACCAGGAAGTGAAGGAGCAAATGGGCAACGCCGCCGTGGAGTACGTTCGCGGCATGCGCGTCGTGAAGGCCTTCGGCCAAACGGCGCGCTCGTTCAGGCGGCTCGCGGACGCGATCAAGGACTACACGGGCCTCTCCCTCGACGTAACGCTCTTCTTCCGGAACTCCATGCCGGGCTTCACGGCCGTCCTCAACAACGCGTACCTGTTCGTCCTGCCCGTCGGCATACTTCTCGCCCCGGGCGCGCAGGACTGGCCGACGTTCGTGCTCTCGCTCGTCTTCTACCTCCTGTTCGTGCATTCGATATCGAGCGTCTTCACGAAGATCCTCTACGTGAGCGAGGACGGGATGCTCGCCCAAGCGAACATCGACCGCATCGACTCCGTGCTCGGCATCGGGGAGCTTCCCGTCCCGGAAGCGCCGAAGACCCCGAAGGACGCCTCGGTGTCCCTGCGGAACGTGACCTTCTCCTACGAAGGCGACGCGGAGCCGGCCTTGCGCGACGTCTCGCTCGAGGTCCCCGCCGGCACAGCATGCGCGGTCGTCGGGCCGAGCGGATCCGGCAAATCCACCCTCGCGAACCTCGTCGCCCGCTTCTGGGACGTCGATTCGGGCCAGGTGCTCGTCGGCGGCGTCGATGTCCGCGAGATGAGCCAAGACGAGCTGATGGGCAATCTCAGCCTGGTGTTCCAGGATTCCCACCTGTTCCGCGAGAGCATCGCGGACAACATCAGGCGAGGCCGTCCGGGAGCGACCGACGACGAGGTGGTCGAAGCCGCGAAGGCTGCCCAGGCGGACGCGTTCATAAGCGGGCTTCCCCATGGCTACGCCACCGTGGTGGGCTCCGAGGGCGTCCACCTGTCCGGCGGCGAGAAGCAGCGGATAGCCATCGCCAGGTCCATCATCTCGGACGCGCCCATCGTGGTGCTCGACGAGGCGACCGCGTTCTCCGACCCCGAGAACGAGCACTTGATCCAGAAGGCGTTCGAGAGGATCATGGCGGGCAAGACCGTGATCATGATCGCCCACCGGCTCTCCACCGTCGTCGGCGCCGACAAGATAGTCGTGCTCGATGGCGGCCGCAAGGTCGAGGAGGGCACCCACGAAGAGCTCCTCGCCGCATCGGGGGCGTATGCGAGGATGTGGGGCCAGTACACGGAGGCTCTCGATTGGGGGATCGAATCGGCATCGACCGAAAGCAAGGGCGCAGCTCCCGAAGCATCAGCCGTTCATGCGGATCATGGCGGCTCTGTCGAGGAGCGCGGCCCTGCTGAGGCGTTCGGCGGGCAGTCAAGGGGCAGAGTTCCTTGGCTTCAGAGGGCGTTCAATCTAACCGACCAGGGCTATGCCGGCCTCAAGCGCTCCGCCCTTGCCTGCACTCTGAGCGATCTGGCTCTCATGATCCCCTTCGTCTGCACGGTCGCCGCGTTCGCGGCTCTTGTGGGGACCCTTGCGGGCGAGCCCTTCGACGCGAACGCGCTCTGGGCGATCTTCGCCGTGGGAATTGCGGGGGCGATCGTGGTCTTCATCGCCTCGAGAAACGACTACAAGAAAACATACGTGGCCGCCTACACCGAGTCCGAAGGCACCCGCCTGCGCCTCGCCGACCACCTGAGGAAGCTGCCCATGAGCTTCTTCAACCGCCGGGACACGACCGACGTTGCCGACCGCATCATGGGGGACGTGACGGCACAGGAGTCCATGCTCTCCTCGACGCTCCCGCAGCTCATCGCCGGAATCGTGTCGACCGTGGTCATCTGCGTGATGTTGGCATTCTTCGACTGGAGGCTCGCCTGCTGCGTTATGGTCACGCTTCCGCTTTCGGCGGAAGTCATCGCCTTGAGCCGACGCCATCAGTCGCGCCTTTTCGAAAGGCAGAACCGCGTCCGCCTGGATGCGCTGGCGCGCGTGCAGGACTACCTCGAGGGCATCAAAGACATAAGGGCCTGCAGGGCGGTGGGCAAGGACTCCGCCGCCATGGAGCAGGCGATGCTCGAGCTCAAGAGGGCGACGATGCGGGTCGAGCTCGCCGTCGACGTCTCCGTCTCCCTTGCGAGCGCCATCCTTCGCTCTGGAGTCGGGCTGACCGCCTGCGTCGGCGCGATGCTTCTCGCCTCCGGCGGCGTTGACTTCATGGTTCTGCTCATGTTCCTGCTCATCGTTTCGCGTGTGTACAGCCCCATTCTCGCCCTCGTGTCCCAGCTGCCCAACCTTCTCAACCTGTCGACCAAGACAGCCCGGATCAAGGCGGTCATGGACGAGCCTGAAGCAAAGGGCTCTGCCCCGGCGGATGTCTCCGGCCATAGCCTGTCTTTCCAAAACGTCCGGTTCGGGTACGGCGACGAGGAGGTCCTCAACGGCATCAGCTTCGACGCGCAGGAAGGAAAAGTCACCGCCCTCGTCGGGCCGAGCGGCTCGGGCAAGTCGACCTGCGCCCAGCTGGCGGCGAAATTCTGGGAGCCGGACAGCGGCAGGATCCTCTGCTCGGGCAAGGACATCGCCGGGTTCTCCGAGGAATCGTGGCTCGCGCACGTCTCCATAGTCTTCCAGGACGTGATCCTTTTCGACGACACGGTCGCGAACAACATCCGGATCGGTCGCGAGGGAGCTTCTGACGAAGAGGTGGCCGAGGCTGCAAGGACGGCGCACTGCCTGGAGTTCATTGAGAAGCTTCCCCAGGGGTTCGACACGATGCTGGGCGAGAACGGCGCCTCTCTCTCGGGCGGGGAGCGTCAGCGCCTCTCCATTGCGAGGGCCCTTCTGAAAGACGCGCCCGTGGTGCTCCTCGACGAGGCGACCGCCTCGCTCGACCCCGAGAACGAGACGCTTATCCAGCGAGCGGTCGGAACCTTGTGCGCAGGCAAAACGGTAGTCGTCATCGCCCATCGCCTGAGGACCATCGCTCATGCGGACAAGATCGTCGTCCTCGACGACGGGCGCGTGGCGGAGGAGGGTGCCCACGACGACCTCATCTCAGCCAACGGCCTCTACCGGCGTCTTTGGGATCTTCAGCTGCAGAGCAGCAGCTGGGGTGCGAACGGGCGAATGGAAGCTGAAGGTGCGCAGTGATGCCCTACGAGTCTTTCGGGCTCTGATTCAGAAAGGGTCGTGCGTTCGCGCTGGGCGGGGAAGGGCCGCCGGCTCCAGGGCCGATGCGGTTACACGCCGCCGGGCCTTACCCCGCTCTCGCGCCTCCACTCTCTCGGCGGCACCCCGTAGGCTTTCTTGAACGCCGCGGCGAACTTGCTCGGGTTCGCGTAGCCCACGAACGCTGCTGCTTCCGTCACCTTCGCGCCTTGTGCGAGCCGCGTTACGGCTTCTTCCATTCGGCGTCGTCGGAGGTAGGCCGCGATCGTGCTGCCATATGCGCGGGCGAAGTACTCGTTGAGCGACGCTGCGCTTACGCCGAAGGCGGCGGCCATGGTTCGGGCGTCGTGACGTGCGCCGAGCGCACGCTCCATCTCGTCGCGCGCGGCTGCTGCCATCCCCATCTGCGCGCGCGTGAGCAGGAAGCGGGGCTTTGCCGTAGAGAGGTCGCGCCGTTGGAGGCCGAGCAGCAGCCCGAGGATCTCGTATTTCGCCAGCGCGTCGTCGTTCGCGTCGAGAAGCGCTGCCAGGTGCTCCATGCGTCCGTTAAGCTCGGTGTCGTTCGCGATGACGGCTGCCGGCCCCGCTTCGCGAGCGATGCGTTGGACGGCGTTCTCGCCTTTGCCGAGCAGGGAGAACGCCGGCTCCTCGGCAACTCGCTCGTTCACGAACAGCTCGACGCCGCGGTAGCGCCCCGACGGGTACCTGAACTCTGCCGGCCGCTTTCGGGAATAGCTTGCGCACAGATCCCCGGCGGCAACTACTCCCAGTCCGCCGTCGGGGATGTCGACTTCGCAACGGCCCTCCCAGCACAGGTTTACCGTCAGCCACACCCCGTTGGAGAACGAGGGCAGCTGGAGGGGCGTGTCGGAAGGGATGTTTGGGCACCTCGTGCAGGTAAAGTCAACGAGGGCGATGAACAAACCGCGCGACAGGGCGCGACCGCGCATGGAGCCGCTTCCGACCGGTTTCGAGATCTGCAGTTCGAAGAGGCCCTTGGGATCCTCAACCAGCTCGACTCCCGGGGCGACCCTCGCTTTCAGGAGTTGTCCGTCGGTCTTTCTATCTGAGCATGCGCGGCCCACGGCACCATCCCCTTTCGACACGTGCCGATGCTTTACGGCAGCGGCGATTGCATTTCTGATAGTTAATTATAGCTAACATCGCTGAGATATGGAGCTGTCTGCAAAGCATGGAGTTGAGAAGGTTTCTTCTTCAACCTTAAGCTTTCTCCAGGTGCGGGCACGACGTCCGCCTTGGAAAGGAGCTGATCGATGAAACTGCACGATATGAAAGAGGGGTCGGCTGCGCGCGTTTTGGCCGTGTCGGGTGATGCGCGGTTCGTCTCGCGGGTCACCGCAGTCGGACTCACCGAAGGGTGCCGTATAGAAGTCCTCCAGAACGTCCGAAAGCGCCCCGTGCTGGTATACGTCCGCGACAGCGCCGTTGCGATCGACAGAGGGGATTGCGAATTGATTGATGTGGAGGTGGCCTTGTGAGCTGCGAGACGTGCGCGGCCGCTTGTCCAGCGGCCAAGGGGGCAAGAACGTCGGGAGGGCAGGGCGCCGGTGTTGCGGTCGCTCTTCTCGGTCAGCCAAATTCCGGGAAGTCTACCCTGTTCAACGGCCTTACGGGCGCGAGGCAGCATGTGGGCAACTGGCCGGGCAAGACTGTCGAGAGGAAAGAGGGGTCGTTCAGGATTGGCGATACGCAGTGCCGTGTGGTCGACCTCCCCGGAGCTTACGGCCTTTCCGCCAACTCGCCCGAGGAGGAGGTGACGCGTGACTACCTCGAGTCCGGCGATGCGGACGTTGTGGTCGTGATGGCCGACGCCTCCCAGCTCCAGCGCAGCCTCTACATGCTCGCCGAGTTCGCTGCCGCGCACCCGGAGCAGCCCTCTCTCCTTGCTTTGAATCTCATGGATGTTGCGGAAGGCCAAGGCAAGCGCATCGATTCGGCGCTTATCGAGCAGCGGCTCGGGATTCCCGTCGTGCCGCTCGTGGCGTCACGTCCGAAAGGGTACGGGAATCTGCTTTGCGCCATCGAGCGGACGGCGCACGAGCGCCCATCCATTGACGACGGCCGCCTGCGTCGGGAGCTGGCGTCCGTTCCGGCGACGGCGCAGGGTGCGGGGAAGGCGCAGTTCGCCTGGATTGAATGGCTCCTCGACGGGGCGGTGTCCGCTCCCGAGAAAGCGCACGCGCTGTCGCGTTTCGACCGGCTCGCCACGGGCTCTCGCTGGTCCAAGCCCATCACCGTCGCTATGATTCTCGCGGGGTTCCTTCTCGCGTTCGTTCCCGCCATACCCATCATGATGCTCGGCGGCGCCATCTCCTCGCTCGGGCAGGTCGCTGCCGGGGCGCTCGCGCAAGTGGGCGCGCCTGACGTTGTGGGCAGTTTCCTCGCGGGCGTGGTGTTCAACAGCTTGTGCTTCGGCACGATGATGGTGGGCTACGTATTCGGCATCAACCTTGTGTTCGGCCTCTACGAGGAGGCGGGTTACATGGCGCGCATCGGCTACGTATTCGACCACACCATGGCGCGCTTCGGGCTGCAGGGGAAGTCGCTCATGCCGTTTCTTATGTGCCTGGGATGCACGATGGGCGGCGTGTCGGGCTCGCGCGTCATCGACTCGTGGGGACAGCGCATGCTCACCGTCATGATGGCTTGGGCCATCCCGTGCGGCTCCACGTGGGGCGTGGTGCCGGTGCTGGCCGTCGCGTTCTTCGGCGTAGTTGGCGCGCCGCTCGTGATCGTGGGGATATTTGCCATGATGCTTGTCATCATGGGCATCGTCGGCAAGGTGTTCGGGCCGCGCCTGGTGGCGGATGGAGAGCGCTCGGGCTTGGTTATGGAGCTTCCGCCCTACCACCGCCCCCATCTGAAGGGCGTCGTGCGCGGCGCCTTGCTCAAGAGCCGCCAGATGTTCGTTCGTGCCATTCGCGTGGTCGCCATCTTCGCGTTCGTCATCTGGGCGCTCACCTACACTTCGACCGGCGGCGTTGAAGGGTCTGCGCTCTACGCGCTGGGCACCGCTATCGAGCCGGTGACGAGGCTGTTCGGCATGGGGTGGCAGACTTTCACGGCGTGGCTCTGCGCGCTCGTCCTCAAGGAATCCGCCCTCGGCGTGCTCTCGGGTCTTTTTACGGGCGCGGCGACGCCGAACGCCGTCCTCGTCGGCGTGATGACGGGCGGCGCGGCCGCGGCGTCCAACATCGGCGAGGTCATGGCTCAGGTGATTTCCGCTCCCGAGGCCCTCGCTTTCATCTTCGCGTTCACGTTCAATATGCCGTGTGCGGCAAGCGTCTCTGCCACCTGGGCTGAGGTTCACTCGACGAAATGGACCGTCATAACGGCGGTATTCTACATAGCATCCTCGCTTCTGCTCGGGTGCGCGGTCTACCACGTGAGCGCCTTGTTTTTCTAGCAGAATCTTTTCGGCTTGAAAACCAAGCCGAAAAAGGACGGTGCTGATGCAATGAGGCGCGAAAACGGCAGTGCGACCGAATCCTCCGAGGACTATCTCGAGGTGATCTTCGTCATCCGGCAGGAAAGCGGGCGATGCCGCAACGTCGACATCGCGGAGCGCATGGGCGTCACCAAACCGAGCGTCACCAAGGCGCTGGCGAGGCTTTCCGCCCAATCGCTCGTGAAGGTGGTCGGCCGCGACGTGCGGCTCACACAAAAGGGGCTGGGCGTCGCCCGCGCGACCCTCGACAAGCACGAGTTCTTCAAGCGGCTGCTCTGCGACGCCGGCGTCGATGCGCGCCTGGCGGCCAGGGAGGCGTGCCGAATGGAACACTGCCTGTCGGAGGGTTCCTTCCAGCGTCTCGCGGCATATCTTGGGAACCGGCGGGACGAGGGCGACAGCAGATAAACAGCGGGTGGCTTGCGAATCGGGCTGGAGACCTTAGCATAAGCGCGAGCCTCGGCCCCGCCCTCTTGACAGCCCTCGCCGAGCGAGCGAGGGAGGAGTATCGAGCGGCGGCGATGGCAACGGGCCTCGCGCCATCGCCGCCGAATACCGCGACGCTAAGATGCAGCGTCTGCCGCTCCGGAAGGAGCAGACGCATGGCAGTCGAATCAGCGGGATGCCCGTACGTCAAGATCCCCGTGCCAATCCAGGACACCTACTCGGTAGCAGAGATAGCGATACTCCTGCGCGTGAGCAGGAACGCGGTCTACGAATGGAGCCTCCTCGAGGACGACCCCCTGCCGCTGAAAAGGATGATGGGTAGGAAGAGGGGCCGCTTCGCGTTCAGGGACGAGCTGCTCGAGTGGAGCAAACGGCACGCGACGTGATTGAAGTCAGACAGAACCTTTCAGGACGCCCCGCTTCGATTCGAGTAGGGATAGTTCCCGCCCAAATTAACTAGGCGGTTCATCGAGGCTCCTCCGCCTATCAAGCCAAGGCCGCTTCTACCGAGATATCATGAGCGTAAGAGTTGACATTGACTAACTTTGGTGGCACAATCCCCCAGAATGAAAGATGTCTTAGTTACTTTTGAAGGGAGGCGATCGCAGTGAGCAATGGCAACTACCAGGAGACGCACGAGCGCATCTTGAAAAGCGGTCTTGCGGCGTTTTTGGAAGAGGGGTTCGAGAAGGCGAACCTACGCAGAATATGCAAAGCAGCAGGTGTGACCACTGGAGCATTCTACAAGCACTTCGAGGACAAAGAAGCGCTCTTCACCGAGCTGGTCGAGCCACTGGCAAGCATGATTCGCAAAGCTTACGCTCAGGGTGAGGAACGAGGCTTCGCCGGATACGACGAAGGGAGGCCTGTGACCCCGGAGCAGGTGCGCTTCGCGCTCGAGACCAAAGCGGAGGGGACACTCGCGACCACGACGATGTTGTACTCCCATCGTGACATCTACGAGCTCCTTGTGTTCCGTTCCTACGGCACTCCTTACGAGCATTTCCTGGATTGGCTTGTCGACGAGGAGGACAGAACGACCCTCCGTGCGCTTGAGCTGATCCACGGCGCGGAGAGAGCTCAAACCGTTATTTCAAAAGAGTCTCTCCATATCGTCAATCACGCGTTCTACATTGCCCTTTCCGAAAACATCGTTCACGCGAAGAACGTTGAGGAACTCCAGGCGACAACCGAAGTTATTTCAACGTTCTTCAATTCCGGTTGGGAGAAGTATCGCACTCCCTGACAGCTTTTCTTTTTTTGCCATCAAAGATAACTAAGTCATTATTAACGGAGATTCATAATTGAGGTGTTGCCCATGGCAGAGACAAACGAACAAGACCGGCAACGGGACGAAGCGGGTCGAAAGGCAATTAGGCGCCTGTCTGGTCCCGTCAAGGGACGTGTCATACTGGCGCAGGCGTTCACGGTGCTCTCGGCGCTTTTATCCTTTGCCCCGTATTTGGCTTTGGTATGGCTGGGGGACCTATTCCTTGCAGGGGAAAGCCCACTCGCGCAGGCCGATGCGTCCAAAGTGCACGAAATTGCGCTCCTTCTCGTTATGGCATTTCTCTCGCAGCTGTTCTTTCGCGCTCTTGCGCTCATCATCACGCATTTTGCCGACATGAAACTGCGCTACGTCATTCGTAAGGGTATCGTTGAGCGGTTGAGCCGCGCGCCTCTTGCTTGGTTCAGCGCCACGGAATCCGGCAAGGTCAGAAGCGCTGTGCAGGATGACACGAAGACGGTCCACACCGTCATCGCACACGGGCCGGTCGACCGTCTTAACGGCGTTTTGCAGCCGATGGTTCTTCTGGCTTTCATGTTCTGGATCAATTGGCGCTTGGCGCTCATCGGCATCGCCACAATCCCCTTCTATTTCCTGCTGCAGGCGCTCTCCATGAAGGATATGGGACCGAAAACTGCCGAGATGAATGGTCATCTTGCACAAGTCTCCTCGACGATGGTCGAGCTCGTGTCCGGCATCAAGGTGGTCAAAGCATTCGGGAAAACAGGAGAGGCACATCGGAATTACGCGGACGCCGCATCGGCATTCTCCCAGTCGTACTGGGACTGGTGTGCCCCGCTCATTGGACTTTGCTCGATTGCCGGCGAGCTTATCTCCTCCCCCTTACTTCTGCTGATCAACCTCTGCGGCGGGGCGATCGTCATGGGGGCAGGGCTGGCCAGCCTCCCCCAGGTTCTCGCGTGCGCGCTGATAGCCATCGTGCTGCCGACCGCCATCAGCGCTGTCGCCAACAGCACGTGGTCGTACCAGATGGCCGGCGCTGCCGCAGTCAGGCTGTGCGAGATTCTGGACACGCCGTCGATTCCCGAGTCGGAAACCCCAAAGAAGCCCGACGGGGTCGTCGTTGAGGTGAACGACGTATCGTACTCCTACGGCGATGCCCAGGCCTTGCGCGGTGTCAGTCTTGTCCTTAATCCCGGTACCACGACGGCGCTCATCGGCCCGTCAGGCTCGGGAAAATCGACCCTAGCCACGCTCATCGCACGCTTCGACGACCCGGAAAGCGGCTCCATCCGTCTCGGCGGTGTCGATCTGAGGGACATCTCCTCCCGCGACCTCTATAACACGGTTTCGTTCGTGCTCCAGGACCCGATGCTAATCAACGCCTCCATCGGAAGGAACATTTCTTTAGCCAAGCCTGAGGCTTCCCTGGAGGAGATTCGGGAGGCTGCCCGTACGGCGCAGATCGACGATTTCATCATGTCGCTGCCCAAGGGATACGACAGCGTTTTGGGAACCGACTGCTCGCTCTCCGGCGGTGAGAGTCAGCGCGTGAGTATAGCGCGTGCCCTTTTAGCCGATACGCCGATCCTCATCATGGATGAGGCCACCGCTTTTGCCGACCCAGATTCGGAACTCGAGATCCAGAAAGCACTAAGCGCCTTGGTCGAGGGCCGAACCGTTCTGGCCATCGCCCACCGGCTCAACGCTGTTCTAGGTGCCGATCAAATTGCCGTGTTGGAAGAAGGCAAGATTGTTGCCCTTGGAACGCATGCGGAGATTCAGGACAACGAGCATTACCAGGCGCTTCTCAAGCAGGGAGGCCTCTGCGGCAGTGAAGAAGAGGGCGATGCAGATGAGTAATTCCAAACGCTTCATACCGAGACTTCGTCGTTATATGGACGAGAGCGATAAGCGCCAGCACCGTCTGGGAACTTCGCTCTACGCCCTTTCCGGCGTGATGTGCGGCATCGGTCTCGCCATCATGATGCCGGCGACCATGGCTCTCCAGTCCAGCGAACCCCAATGGGGCTTGACGTTTTGGGGCTGGGCAGTCGCGCTTGCGGCGGTGACAGTCGTCGGCTCGACAGCCTCGTTCTTCGGTACCAAGCTCAGCTATGCAGCAGGGTTAGGCTTCATGCGCAATATGCAGGTGGTCATCGGGAACAAGGTGTCGCGTTTGCCGCTTGGCTGGTTTAAGGCGGATAGTGCCGGAAGGCTTTCGCGCATGGTTACGCAGGAAATGATCTCGACCGGACAGGCCGCTGCTCTTTATGTTGGCCAGCTTATAAAAAACGCTGCCACCACAATCGTATTCTATGCTGCCGTGTGGCTTTGGAGCTGGCAAATTGGAATCATGCTGACGCTTTCCATCCCAATCCTTTTCCTTCTTCTGCGCGTTTCGCAGGCATGCGTCGGAAAAGGGAACGGGTTGGAGGATTCTGCCGAGCAGGTCATCGCTGCGAGGATAGTCGAGTTCGCACGATGCCAGGGAGCCCTGCGCGCCTGCCGTGCGGGCGCCGACTATGAGGAGCTCGAGAGCAGTTTCGTAGAAGGTAGAAAGCGGTCAGTCCGCGGCCTGTGGTGGAGTGCCCTCGGCGAAATTCTTTCCGGAGCAAGCGTGCAGATGCTCGTTGTGAGCATGATCATCGCGGTGAGCTACTTGGGTGCAAGCGGAAGCATCGGGGCGCTTGAAACGGTGGTAATGATCGGCGTCGCATTAAGGTTCACCACGCTCCTCAACGAGATTGCCTCAGCCCTATTCGGAATGGAAGACCGTCGGGCAATGCTCGACGGCATGGACGAGGTCGTCGAAGCAGCCGAGCTGCCGGTTGTAGGCGAGTCGAGAGCCCGCCCGACCGACGCAAGCGTCCGAATGGGAGAGGTTCGCTTTTCTTACATGAAGGAGAAGCCAATCCTTCGTGGAGTCGACCTCGACGTTCCGGAAGGCAGCATGGTCGCCATTGTGGGCCCGTCTGGTTGCGGCAAGACAACTATGCTCAAGCTAATCGCGCGTTTTTACGACGTAGACGATGGAGCGGTCAGGATCGGCGGCGTAGACGTCCGCGATATGACGACAGAGGATCTTTTCGCTCGGGTGTCTTTCGTTTTCCAGGACGTCTATCTCTTTAACGACACGCTGAGAAACAACGTCCTTATGGCGAACCCGGATGCTTCGGAGGAGCAGCTTCGCGCGGTCGCTGACCTTGCCGGGGTGACGGAGGTCGTCGAGCGCCTTCCTGAGGGCTGGGAGACGCTATGCGGCGAAGGAGGTCGCTCGCTTTCCGGCGGCGAGCGGCAGCGCGTTTCCATTGCTCGAGCGCTTCTCAAGCAAGCCCCCATCGTGCTTCTGGACGAGGCGACGTCGGCTCTCGATGCGGAAAACGAGAAGAACGTCGTTCGCTCAATAGAGACGCTCAAACGGCACTCCACGCTCATCGTGGTCGCGCACAAGCTCGAAACCGTGCGCATGGCGGACAAGATCGTGGTCATGGACAGCTCGGGCAAGGTTGCGGAGACAGGGACGCACGACGAGCTGATCGCCCTCGAAGGAGAATACAAAGACTTCTGGGACAAGCGCAACGCGAGCTCCCAGTGGCAATTGGCCTAGCAAACAGAGCAAAAGGAGGCTCACATGAAGCTGAAGGACATCGCGACAATAGCGGTACTGGGAGTGATCGGGTTTGCTCTCGGGATGGGCGTCGGCATGATAACCGGTATGTTCGGCGCGCTTTCCATGTACGTCTCGGCGGGATTCGCGGCCTTCTTCGTCGGTCCTGTCTACGTCATCATGGCGCGCAAGGTGCAAAAACGGGGGACGGCCTTCTGCTTCTGGCTGATCTACGGCGTGCTCTACGCGCTCATGGGTTTCGCCGTCGCAACGCCTCTGTGCCTGATCGCGGGCATCGTCGCAGAGATCATCGCCGGCGACTACGGAAGCAAGAAGAGGGTGTGGCTGTCGTTTTCGGCATCGATGTTCATCTACTCGATGCATATGATCGTGTTCGTGCTCGTTCTGGGATCCGATGGTCTGGCGACTTTCGTCGAGAGCATCTCGCTTGAACAGGCGCAGCAGATGGTGGCGATGTACACGGTCGATATGATGGTCGCCTGCGTGCTGATCAATATTGTGACCGAGCTTCTGGCCGGGCGTTTCGGAGTGTTCATCAACGACAAGTTCTTCGAAAAGGGCACGAAGGAAAGCAGGCTGGGTTGATGGGGCAAACGGGTCTGCTCGACGGCGCACGCGAGGGGCGTCTGCACCCGCTGACGCTCTTCGCGCTGACGCTTCTGGCGCTCATCCAGGCGTTTCTCGCCAATCAGCTGGTATTTGTCCTCGTGCTAGCGCTGTCGTTTCTCGTCCTTTTGGACGGCTCGCCGGCGTCCTTCTTGAGGCAACTTGCGCTCTTTGCGGTGGCGTGCGGGGTCGTGCAGCTGATTCTGCATGTCGACATCGGCTATGTCACGAGCATCTTCCTGGGCGTAGCGGTTTTGGTGGTGAGGGTCTTCCCCGTCGTCAACATCGGTTGCGCCCTCATGATGACGAGCTCCTCGAAGCTTCTGGCGGGCATGCGCAAGCTGCACGTTCCGAACAGAGCCGCGGTCGGCGCAGTCATAGGGTTGCGCTTCCTCGACGAGATGGGCGGACGCGTGAAGGAGATAAAGCGCGGGATGCGGGTTCGCGGGCTGCGCCCGAGCCCGCTTCGTCCTGTGCATGCCTTCGAGCTCTACTTCGTGCCCCTGGTGTACAAGTGCCTGCACGTGAGCGAGACGCTCGTCTCCTCCGTGATTTCGAAAGGAATCGAAGCGGATTGCGAAAAGACGAGTTACCGAAGTCTCTCTTTCGGTCTGCTTGACGGTGCCGCCTTGGGCGCCGGAGTCGCTCTTTTGGGGGTCGCGGTATGGGTGTGATTGACATCGACATTCGGTCTTTCTCGTACAAGGGAGAAGATCTCGCGGCGTTGAAGAACGTGCGGTTTTCAGTGGAGCGCGGCGAGCTCGTCGTGCTCACTGGCAACTCCGGATGCGGGAAGACCACTCTCATGCGGGTTATGAACGGCCTGATTCCCGATCAGTACGAAGGCGAGCTTGACGGGCGGGTCGAGCTTCTCGGGAAAAGTCTGAGAGAGTTTTCCTCCGGCGAGCTTGCCCGTACGATTGGCAATGTGTTCCAAAACCCGACCGACCAGTTCTTCACCCGTAAGGCGGCCGACGAGGTGGCCCTCGTCGGCGAGA
>CAJLOU010000011.1 GCA_905208345.1 uncultured Collinsella sp. | reverse complement strand
ATCCCCGTCCCAGAATAATCACTGGGTGGGCGTGGGGGCCGGAGTTGGCCCCCGGAGATTTTTAGAGCTGGCCTGCGTCCTCGAGGAGGGCGTCCCAGATGGCGAGGGCGGCGGCTGCTTCGGCTACGGGGACGGCTCTGGGGACGATGCAGGGATCGTGACGGCCGTGGACCGAGAGTTCGGCATTTTCCATGGCGTCCATGTCCACGGTCTGCTGCTCGAGGCCAATAGAGGGCGTCGGCTTTACGGCCATGCGCCACATGACGGGCGCGCCGGTCGAAATGCCGCCCAGGATGCCGCCGGCGTTATTGGACTCGACCTCGATCTCGCCGGTCTCGGCATCGATGCGATACGGATCGTTGTTCTCGCTGCCGCGCATGGCGGCCACGGCAAAGCCCATGCCAAACTCCACACCCTTTACGGCGGGAATGCCAAACGCGATTTGCGCGATGCGGTTCTCGATGCCGTCGAACATGGGGTCGCCGATGCCTGCAGGCAGGCCGTAGATGCCACACTCCACGATGCCGCCGATGCTGTCGAGTTCGTCGCGCGCGGCTAGGATCTCCTCGCGCATACGGCCGGCTGCGGCGGCGTCAATGCACGGCAGATCGTTCGTAAGGATCGCCTTGCGGTCGGCCTCGCGATAGACCATATCGTCCATCGGCAGGTCGGAGATGCCGCCGATCTGCGCCACGTGAGCCATCACCCGAATACCGCGGGCCTCGAGTGCCTGCAGCGCAATGCCGCCGGCGATGCATAAGGGTGCCGTTAGGCGGCCGGAAAAATGCCCGCCACCAGCGACATCGTGCATGTTGTGATACTTCACGCGCGCAGGGAAGTCCGCATGTCCGGGACGGGGCTTGCGGCGCAGCTCGGAGTAATCCTTGGAGCGCGTGTTGGTGTTCTCGATAATCGCGGCGATGGGCGCGCCGGTGGTATGTCCATCGACAACACCGGCGATGATGTGCGCGGCGTCGGCCTCGCGGCGTTTGGTTGCGGTCTCGTCGCGACCGGGGGCGCGACGGTCGAGGAAGGCCTGCAGCTGCTCCTGGTCCACGGCGATGCCCGCCGGAATGCCATCGAGTGAGCAGCCGATGGCGGGGGAGTGCGACTGGCCGAAGATGCTTAAGTGCAAGACGTTTCCAAAGGTCGAGGACATGCTATTCCTCCTCGAGTGTGACCTTGCCGCCCAGCAGGCGGTAGTGGTCGAAGAAATCGGGATAGGACTTGTTGACGGCCTCGGCGCCGTGGATCACGACCTCGCCGGTGGCGCGGCTCGCGGCGATAGCGGCCATCATGGCGATGCGATGGTCGTTGTGCGAATCGACCTCGCCGCCGGTGAAGGCATCGACACCCTTGATGATGAGGTCATCGCCGGCAATGCGCACCTGCGCGCCCAGCGCGGTGAGCTCGCGGGTGGTGGTGACCAGACGGTCGGATTCCTTGATGCGCAGACGGGCGCAATCGCGAATAAAGGTGCGGCCCTGTGCCAGCGAGGCCACGGCCGAGATGACGGGCACCAGGTCCGGAATGTCGTGGGCACTCATCTCAAAGCCGGCGAGCTTGTCGGACTGCACGGTGGCGGCGTTGGTGGAGCGCACGATGCGGGCGCCAAAGCGCGAAAGCGCGGCGAGCACGTTACGGTCGCCCTGTGCGGAGCTCAGTGACACGCCCTCGACGGTGATTGGGTCGGTGCCGATGGCACCGGCGCACAGCCAAAAGGCGGCGTTGGACCAGTCGCCCTCGACGGCTACGCTGCCGGGCGTGCGGTACGAGCCGCTGCTCACGCGGAAGTTCGTGACCTCGGGCTGGCCGTCCTTGGCCGGAATGCGCTCGACGTTGACCTCGACGCCAAAGGCCTTCATGGCCTGTATCGTCAGGTTGATGTAGGGGCGGCTCTCGATGAGGCCGGTTACCTGCACGCAGGAGGGCTGGGCCAGCAGCGGGGCTGCCAGCAGCAGGCCCGAGATATACTGCGAGCTCACGTTGCCCGGAAGCACAAAGGTGCCCGGGCGCATGCGGCCGCTCGTCTTGAGCGGAAAACCGCCCAGACCCTGTAGGTCGCAGCCGGCGGCGATGATCTCGTCCGAGAGCGGGGAGAGCGGGCGGGCGCCCAGGCGGCCCTGGCCTACGAAGGTGGCATCCGCACCCAGCGCGCAGGCGACAGGCAGCATAAAGCGCAGCGTGGAGCCACTTTCACCGCAGTCAAGCGTGCCGCCGGCAAGGGCCTTGAGCAGGCCAAACTCAACACTCTTCATGGTGGGGTGGACCTGGAAGCCGTCCTCGACGGTCTCGATGCGAGCACCCAGTGCCGTAAGGCAGCGCACCGTGGCCTCGATGTCGGCGCAGGTGGTGTTGCAGGTGACGTGCGTCTTGCCGTTGGCAAGCGCAGCGCAGATGATGAGGCGATGCGCCATCGACTTGGACGCGATGGCGGGAACGGTGCCCTTGAGCGGGGACGGGGTGATGCGGGCTAGCATGCGGATGCGTCTCCCTTCTGGCCGAGGCCCTCGGCAATGAGTTCGTGGAAAGTGGAAAGTGGCGTGCGGTCGATGCTGCAGCGGCCAATGCCGTGCGGAATCACCAGGTCGATGGTGTCGCCCGCGCGCTTCTTGTCGTGGAGCGCCTCGGCAAAGACGGCATCGGCATCTAGGTCGCAGCGGGTCTTGAGGCCATGGCGGGCGCAGAGTTCCTCAATACGACCGGGCAGTGCGGCATCGCAAACGCCGTGCAGGGCCGCGGCGCGCGTGATGATGCCCATGCCGATCGACACACAGTTGCCGTGTCCGAGCTCAAAGTGCTCGCAGGCCTCGACGGCGTGTCCGGCGCTGTGTCCAAAGTTGAGGAGCTTGCGCTGGTTGGTTTCGCGCTCGTCGGCGACGACCACGGCGCGCTTGATGTCGATATTGCGGGCGATGATGAGCGCTACGCGGGCCACGTCGCGGTTGAGCAGCTCCAGCGTGAGCGGGGTCTTCTCCAGCTCGGCGAAGAGCTCCGGGTCGGCGATCACGGCGTGCTTGACGACCTCGCCGCAGCCGTCAGCGAACTGCTCGGGCGTGAGGGTCGCCAGGCATCCCACGTCGGCGATAACCACGCTTGGCTGCCAAAAGGCGCCGGCCAAGTTCTTGCCGGCAGCCAGGTCGATGGCGGTCTTGCCGCCCACCGACGAATCCACCATGGCGAGCAGGCTCGTCGGGATCTGCACAAACTTGCAGCCGCGCATGTAGGTGGCGGCCACAAAGCCCGCCACGTCGCCCACGACACCGCCGCCGAGTGCCACGATCACGTCGGAGCGCGAAAGCTCGTGCTCGGCCACAAACTCCAAAATGGCAACATAGGTTTCGGCGCGCTTATGGGCCTCGCCGGCTTCGAAGGTGCAGATGCTCACCTCGTAGCCTGACGCCTCCAGGCTCTGCTTAACGGGCATCTGATAGAGCGGGCCCACGTTGGTGTCCGTCACGATGACGGCGCGGGTGCCGCCGGCGGTGGTGCGGACGAGCGGACCTGCCTGCTCCAGCAAAAACGTGCCCACATGCACCTGGTAGGGGCGTGCGGTGTCGATATCGATAGTAATCGCCATAAGCTTCGGTCCTTTCGACCTGGCGTGATGGGTGGTCTAGTGGGAGGCCTCGTCGTCGAGCGCGCGCTTAATGCGGTCGCCCTCGGCAAGGAGATTCTCCAGATAGCGCTGGTCGCGGTCCTTAAGGGCGCGGCTGTAGGCGCCAAGCGATTCGATCAGATGGTCGATCTCGAAGGCGAGCGCATCGGCGTCGTCGATCATGAGCTCGGACCACATCTGAGGATTGAGGTGTGCCACGCGGGTGAGGTCGCGGTAGCTGCCGGCCGAAAAGCCGTGGTGGACCTGAGCGGTCGGGCTCTTAACATAGGCGTTGGAGACGACGTGCGCGAGCTGGCTCGTAAAGGCGATGACGCGGTCGTGCTCGGCGGCGCTCGTTACGCTGAACTTGCCAAAGCCCAGGGGACGTACCATCTCGCGCACCTGGCCCAAAAGCTCCAGCTTGAGTGCGTCGTCCACTGCGGGCGGTACAAGCACGAGCGGTGCGTCCTGGAACAGGTCGGCGCGGGAATGCGCGTAGCCCGAGAACTGCGTGCCCGCCATGGGGTGCGCGCCCACAAAGTAAAAACCGTGCTCGCGGGCAAGCTCAAAGGCGCGCTCGCACACGATGCCCTTGACGCCTACGGTGTCGATCACCACGGGGCCCATGATGGCCTCGGTGTCGGTGGCGTCGGCGAGTGCCTGGGCGTGCGCCTCGAGCCACTCGATGCAGGCCTCGGGGTAGCATGCCAGGACGATGATGTCGCACTCGCCGAGCGTCTCGTCGTTGAGCTCGCCGGCAACGGTGCCCATGCTGGCGGCCGTCATGACGTCGTCATCGGGGTCCCAGGCCAGCACACGGACGCCCGCCTGCGCATAGCCGCGGGCAAAACTGCCGCCGATGAGGCCCAGGCCCACGATGCCGGCGCACTTGGGGCCACCCTGGTTAACGCGTGCGTTTCTCACCGTGCCCATGGGCTACTCCTGAACGGTCTCTTGGCAGACGACCTCGCGGATGGCGCGGATGCGGCGCATGGTGTCGTCGAACTGGTCGGGGGTGAGGGCCTGAGCGCCGTCGGACCAAGCATGGCTCGGGTCGTCGTGGACCTCGATCTCCAGACCGTTGGCGCCGCAGGCGGTCGCCGCGAGCGCCATAGGCTCAACGTAGCGGGTGTAGCCGGTGGCGTGGCTGGGGTCGGCAACGACGGGCAGGTGCGACAGGTGGTGGAGCACCGGCACGGCGTTGAGGTCGAAGGTGTTGCGGGTGCGGGTCTCGAAGGTGCGGATACCGCGCTCACACAGGATGACGTTGTCGTTGCCCTCGCTCATGATGTACTCGGCAGCCATGAGCAGCTCGTCGACGGTGCCGGACATGCCGCGCTTGAGCAGAACCGGGGTCTGCGTCTTGCCGACCTCCTTGAGCAGGGGGAAATTCTGGGCGTTGCGAGCGCCGATCTGCATGACGTCAATCTTCTTGTCGAGGAAGACCTGCACGTCGCGCGGGTCCATGATCTCGGTGACGATCGGCATGTCGAGCTCGGCGGATGCCTCGCACAGCAGGTCCAGACCGGCGGGGCCCATGCCCTGGTAGGCGTACGGGGAAGTGCGGGGCTTGTAGGCGCCGCCGCGCAGCATCGTGGCGCCGGCTGCCTTCACGCGGCGGGCGATGCGGATGAGGTTCTCGCCCTCGACGGAGCACGGGCCGGCGATGACCTGGAACTGGTCGCCGCCGATCTTGACGCCGTGGCCGCAGTCGATGACGGAGTCCTCGGGGTGGAACTTGCGGTTGGCGCGCTTGAACGGCTCGGAGACGCGCTGCACGCGCTCGACGACGTCCATGGACTCGAGCAGGAATGGGTCGATCTTGGTCGTATCGCCCACCAGGCCGATGATCGTCTCGTTCTCGCCGCGCGAGACATCGGTCTTCAGGCCCTTTTTCTCAATCCAGCTGACGATATGGCTGACGGCCTCGTCGCTGGCGCTCTGCTTTAAAATTGCAATCATGGTGTGCCTCTCACCTCGATGGATAACCCTTGCAAAAACGGCCCGCATCGCGAGCCGTGTATATATGGTGCATGAGAGTTTATACTATCTGATTCGCTTTTGCCTTCTAAAGTGAGCCGTTGCGCCGCGTCTTCCCCGGAATTGCAAAGCTTTTTCTTTTATTTTGATAGCCCGTGGTGCACTTGGGTATAATGCCAAACGTTGGCCCTATTAGCTCAGGGGATTAGAGCGTCTGCCTCCGGAGCAGAAGGCCGTTGGTTCGAATCCAACATGGGGCACCATCGAACGTAAGACCGTCCGAACCTCGCATGGTCCGGGCGGTTTTTCTTATACCGACGCGACGTGATGGGACGTGGTATGGCAGCAACGGATATCGAGCGCGGACTCTCGACCGCCGAGGTTGAGGAGCGCATCGCCGCCGGTAAGATCAACCGCAACATGGAGCTCAAGACCAAGTCGGTCAAAGAGCTCATCATCGAGAACCTCTGCACGTTGTTCAATTTGATCAACGCGATCTTGGCGTTCCTGGTCATTTTGACCGGTTCGTTTAAGAATCTGACGTTCCTGTTCGTGGTGTTCCTCAATACCGCTATTGGCGTCATTCAGTCCATGCGTTCCAAGAAGATGGTCGATAAGCTCACGCTGCTGACCTCTAAGAAGGCCATCGCGGTGCGCGACGGTGCCGAGGTGGAGCTCGACTTGGACCAGATCGTGCTCGACGACATCATCCGCCTGGGGCGCGGCGACCAGATTCCCGCTGACGCCGTGGTGGTTTCCGGCGAGGCGCTCGTGAACGAGAGCCTGCTGACGGGCGAGAGCGACCTTATTAAGAAGCAGCCCGGTTCCGAGCTCATGAGCGGCAGCTTTATCGACTCGGGCCTGCTGCGCGCCCGCGTGATCCATGTCGGCGCCGACAACTACGTGGCCAAAATTAATAACGAGGCCAAGTACGTCAAAAAGGTCAATTCCGAGATCATGAACGCGCTGAACGCCATCGTGCGCTTTGCGAGCATCATCATGATCCCGCTCGGTTTGGCGTTGTTTGCCTCGAGCGTGAGCGAGCTGTGGGATGCAGCGGGAACCCCGGGCGATAGCGCGCTTTCGTGGTGCTTCTCCGAGCTGTTGGCTGGTCATGTGCCTTCGTCGGCGCTGCTGTCCACGGTGGGCGCCCTGCTGGGGATGATCCCGCAAGGCCTGGTGCTGCTGACCTCGTCGGTGCTCGCCATCGCCACGGTGCGCCTGGCCCGCCGCAAGGTGCTGGCGCAGCAGCTCTACTGCATCGAGACGCTCGCTCGCGTCGATGTACTGTGCCTGGACAAGACGGGCACCATCACGTCGGGCCGCATGGAGGTCGAGGGCACCTACCCGCTGCCTGTTGAGGGTGTTGGCTTTGGCGTGGACTCGGACGAGGCGGCTGTTCCCGTCGATACCACAGTGCTCGATTTTGCGCTGGCTAACGTCGCGCGTGCGACTTCGGCCGATGCCAACGAGACCTGCCAGGCGCTGCTCAACTATTACGCCGATCGCCCGGTCGAGGTGTCTGAGCCGCTGTCGGTCATTCCGTTCTCGTCGTCTAAAAAATGGAGTGGCGCTTCGTTTGCGCAGGGCTCCTATGTGATGGGCGCCGCGCAGTTTGTGCTCTCCGATCGTGTGTTTTCGCAGGTCGAGAACCGTGTCGCCGAGCTTGCCGATACCTGCCGCGTGCTCGTGGTGGCGCGCGTGGACGGCTTTACACCCGATGGCGATATGGTGGGCGAGGCCGAGCCCGTGGGCTTTGTGACCATCCGCGACGAGATTCGTACCTCGGCGGCCGAGACCATCGGCTACTTTAACGAGCAGGGTGTGACCCTCAACGTGATCAGTGGCGACGACCCGCGTACGGTGTCGTCGATCGCGCGCGTGGTGGGCGTGCCGGGGGCGGACGCTTATGTGGACGCCACGACGCTCGATACGCCTGCCAAGCTCGATGCCGCAGTGGACCGCTACCATGTCTTTGGTCGTGTGACCCCGCAGCAGAAGCGCGAGCTCGTACAGGCGCTCAAGCGCCGCGAGCACACCGTGGCCATGACGGGCGACGGCGTCAACGACGTGCTGGCGCTCAAGGAGGCCGACTGCTCCGTCGCCATGGCGGCCGGCTCCGATGCCGCGCGCAACGTGGCCGAGATCGTGCTCGTCGACAACGACTTTGCCTCGATGCCCGCCGTGGTGGCCGAGGGCCGTCGCTCCATCAACAACCTGCAGCGTTCGGCCTCGCTGTTCCTGACTAAGACGCTGTTCTCGATGGGCCTTGCGGCGCTGTGCATCGCGCTGCCGCCGTACCCCTTCGAGCCCATCCAGATGACGCTCATCAACTTCTTCTGCATCGGCGCGCCGGGCTTTGTGTTGGGCCTGGAGCCCAACAATGCTCGCGTGAAGGGTGCGTTTTTGACCAACGTACTCAAGCGTGCACTGCCGGCGTCGATTGCGGTCATTTTGGCTGCGGCGCTCGATATCTTTGTGGCGCGCGTGTTTGGCTTTAGCCAGCTCACGCTGTCTACGATGTGCCTGCTTACGTCGTGCGCGGCGAGCGTCAGCCTGATCTGGCGCATCTCGCAGCCGCTCACACCCTTACGTGTGGTGCTCTTTGTGTTTGTAGTCGCCGGCATCCTGGTGGGCGTTATCGGATTCCCGGAGCTGCTTTCTATTGCCAACCTGTCGATGGGCCAGATGGTTATCTTGGCTGTCATCGTGGTCTTTACCTGCTCGGTGTTCTTTAAGCTCGCCACGATGATGGATTCGCTCAAGCCGCGTCGTCGTCATGCCGCAACTGGTTTTGGCCGCGGTGTGCGCGTCCGCCTGGGCCGCGGTGGCGGCAAGGTGAGCTCGACGGGCTCGACGGCCGAACGTTTTGCCAAGCGCGTTGCCGCCGACATGGCGCAGCGCCGCGAAGATCGCACCGCTCGCGAGGCCGAGGCCCGCGCACTCGAGGGCGTGGCCCAGGCCCAGCCCAAGAAAAAGAAGAGTACCGGAGCCAAGCGCTCTCGCGTGACCAAGTCCGCCCAAGGCATCAAAGTCTCGATGCCAAGCAAAAAGAAGAAGTAGCTACGCGCCCTGGCGATGTTGAATTGGTGCCTTGTTCCTGTGGGGCCGTGGCGATGTTATGCTCTAACCTCGATTGTTTGAATTGCTTCGAAAAGAGGATGCCGTGATCTGCCCGCATTGCCTTAAGACTATCGAGGACGGCGCCTCGTTCTGCCCCTACTGCAACGCCTATGTGGGTCCGGGCGATGGTCCCGAGCACACCGAGTTCGTGTTCTGTGAGGGCTGCGGTGCCCGTCTTTCTCCGCACGATCGTACGTGCCCCAAATGCGGACGCCCCGCTCCGGGTATCCTCTCCGAGGACGCGGCCGCATCCGACCTGGCAGCGGGCCGCACGGCGGGCTTTCCGCGCCTAACGCAAGAGCAGATCGATACCGAGGTGCCGCATGCGCCCGCCTCGGCTGCCGCGGTTCTTTCGGACGCCGCCGATCCTAACGAGACCTGCGTGCTGCCGGCTTTCGATAAGGATTTCGGTATCCCCAAGGTCGATATTCCCACGCCCGTTTCCCTGCATGACGATGCTCAAAAACCCAAGCGCAAGGTGCATCCCGACGAGGACGCCTATCACAAGCACAAGCGTCATATCCCCAAGCCGCTCATTATCATCGCGGTCCTTGCTGTCGTTTGCGGCGGTGCCTATTGGTTCGTGACGGCCGATCCCATGGGTGTCATGCCTGGCTTCTACGACCAGTTTGGCCAGGCCGCGCAGACGACCTTCCCCACGCGCCAAAAGGGCGAGGCGAATGAGGACGATACCAAGCAGGACGATTCTGCCGAGGTGGTCCAGGAAGAAACCGTGCTCACCGATGATCAGCTCTATACCAGGCTCGACGGTCTGTATCAGACCATCGTGTCCTACGGTGACGAGGACCAGATCGGCGAGGTCATCGATTCCTTTAACAACGGCTATCTCCGAACGCCGCTGTCCACCCGTCAGGAGCTGTCACAGAGTGCTTACGCCCTGCGCGACCAGATCAAAAAGACGCAAGATGAGCTTAACAACCTTAAGTACCAAGACGATACGGTCTATGCGGACGACATCGCCCACTTAAAGCAGCTTGCCGAGTGGATGTATGAGCGCGTCGACGTGATCTGCCAGAGTTGGGACATCTCGCTGGCCATTCCCGATGGCGAGTCGATGAGTTCCCACCAAAGCGAGATCCTGGCGCCCATCGCGCAGAGTGGCAACAGCGCGCTTAATCAGTACGACGCCAACGTGGGCTCCTGGAAGCCGCAGCAGCGTTCCTAAAATTAGTTCGCCATAGTCGGCATAACCTACGTGCGCAATTGATGTAAGCGCATGCTTATTGCTACAATTCGTACAAATATGCTTTAAACGCACGAGGAAGGAACCACATGTTTGGTTTTAAGAAAGAGCTCTACACGCCCGAGTATCAGCTTGCCGGCGACGAGTGCGCCGTTATCGAGACGTCGAAGGGTACCATCAAGGTCAAGTTTGACGGCGAGGGCGCTCCCATTCATGTCGCGAACTTCTGCGAGCTTTCCACGATGGGCTTCTATGATGGCCTTAAGTTCCATCGCTATGTGCCCGGCTTTGTCATTCAGGGCGGCGACCCCAATACCCGCGATATGTCCGGCGCCGACGTCGCTGCCGGTCTTGAGGGTCCCGACGGCATGCCCGGTACCGGTGGTCCCGGCTACTGCATCAAGGGCGAGTTTGCCACCAATCCGCGCAACAGCCATGTCGATGGTGCCCTTGCCATGGCACGCTCCATGGACCCCGATTCTGCGGGTTCGCAGTTCTACTTCTGCCTGGGTGCCCAGCATAACCTCGATTCCGGTTACACCGTCTTTGGTACCACGGTCGAGGGTCTCGATGTGATTTCGCAGCTGCGTGCCGGCGACGAGATCGTCCATGTCGAGATCGTTCACGAGTAAAGGGGATTTCCTTGAATAGCCAGCTGATCCAACAGGGCCGCGCCGCTTACCGCGCGGGTGATTTTTCCGCTGCAGCCCAGATGCTTGGGGCGGCAAAGACTCCCGATGAGATTATGGGCGAGGCCGATCACCTTCGTGGTAACGCCTTGATGCACCTGGGCATGTATGCCGAGGCCGCCGAGGCCTACGCCGCCGCCCTCAACGACGGCACCTATGGCAAGCGCGGCGCGCTGCTCACCAACCGCGGCAAGGCGCTCGCCGCCGTGGGCGACTACACGACGGCCGCTCAGGCGTTCTCTGCTGCTACGCAGGACGCTTCTTATGCCACGCCGTTCAAGGCCTATCTGGGCCTGGGTAACGCGCTGTTCCAGTCGGGCGACTATGCCAACGCGGGTACTGCCTTCCGTCAGGCTGCCATCGATGGCGCCAATCCGGCTCCTGCCGCCGCGCTCGGCGAGCTCGGTCGTTGCTTCATCAAGCTCGGCCGTCCGGCGGATGCCGTGGAGACCTACCGCACGGCTATCGACTTTGCCGGCCCCCGCGACGACACGCGTGCGCTCAACGCCGGCATGGGTCAGGCGCTTTCTGCCGCCGGCCGTCCCTCCGACGCACTCGACGCCTTTAACGCCGCTACTGCCGATGGCATCTACCAGCTCACCTCCGAGCAGGCCGATGAGCTTGCCCGCGTGCACGATTCGCTTGCCGCGCTGTCTGCCCAGACGGCTATGGCCACGGCTCCGGCGCCCGCGATGGACGCTCCTGCCGTCGATCCGCTCGATCCTACGGGCGCGACCGGTCAGTTTATGCCCGATCCCTCGGACACCGGCTTCTTTACGCTGTCCGAGTCCGAGATGGTCCAGCAGGACCGTCAGGATCGTAAGCAGGCCAAGGTCCGTCGTCGCCATCGCCACACGGGTCTCAAAGTCTTCATCGTGCTGCTTCTGCTCATTTTGATCGCCGCGGGCGGTCTGGGCTTTGCCTACACGCGCGGCTTTGGCTTCCCGTCCCAGGAGTCTGTCGTTACCGATCTGTTCCAGGCTGCCGGCGACGGTGACACCGCAAAGGCCGAGTCTTGCCTGGCATCGAGCCTGTCCGAGGACGCTAAGTCGATGATCATCT
Source organism: uncultured Collinsella sp. (assembly GCA_905208345.1). Taxonomy (GTDB): domain Bacteria; phylum Actinomycetota; class Coriobacteriia; order Coriobacteriales; family Coriobacteriaceae; genus Collinsella. The sequence continues at coordinate 14,972 of CAJLOU010000011.1, read as the reverse complement.
CCTCGATTCCGCAGGGTGCCACCGTGTCCGTCGAGGGCATGGATCAGTCCATGACCGAGACGACCGCTAAGGTGAAGGCATCGCTGTCCAAGGGCGGCGAGCAGGAGTACACCGTCAAATTCGTGCGGTCCGACAACCATATCGGCTGGGCCGTTTCCTCGCTCGATATGGATTTCTCGGCTGCTGACAACCAGTAGTGACCTTATGGGATTTAGCTTTGCCCGGCGCTTCACCGCAAGTGAGGTGCCGGGCTTGCGCTAGTATGATGAGCTAGTAGTTTTCCAGCAATCATCCAACACATCAGGAGTTGCGTTGTTTTCTTTGATGGATATGTTCTTCGGTAGCTATGCGGGCGATCTTGCCATCGACCTCGGCACCGCAAATACGCTTGTCTCCGTGCGCGGCAAGGGCATCGTCATTCGCGAGCCCTCTGTCGTCGCCATCGACAAGAACGACGAGCGCATCCTAGCGGTCGGTATCGAGGCAAAGCGCATGCTCGGCCGTACGCCCGGCAACATCGTGGCCGTTCGTCCCCTGAAGGACGGCGTCATCGCCGACTTCGATGTTACCGAGGCTATGCTTCGCTACTTTATCGACAAGGCGTCTGAGAAGCGCTATCCGTGGACTCCGCGTCCGCGTGTTGTCGTCTGCGTTCCCTCCGGCGTCACGTCGGTCGAGAAGCGTGCCGTCTTTGAGGCCACGATCCAGGCCGGGGCCCGCCAGGCCTATCTGATCGAGGAGCCCATGGCTGCCGCTATCGGCGCCGACCTGCCCGTCGAGGAACCCACCGGCTCCATGGTCATCGACATCGGTGGCGGTACCACCGAGGTTGCCGTTATCGCCATGGGCGGCATCGTCGTCTCGCAGTCCATCCGTATTGCCGGTGACGAGTTCGATCAGGCCATCCTCACGCACGTTCGCGATGCCTATAACCTGGCCATCGGCGAGCGTACGGCAGAGGACATCAAGATCAAGGTCGGCTCCGCCGTGCCGCTCAAGGACGAGCTCGACGTCGAGGTCAACGGCCGCGACGTGATCACCGGTCTGCCCAAGACCGTGCGCATCGAGAGCGAGGAGATTCGTCGCGCACTCAACAAGCCGCTCGACGAGATGGCCAAGGCCGTCAAGGACGCACTCGACGCTACGCCTCCCGATCTTGCCTCGGACCTTATGTACTACGGTATTTTGCTGACCGGTGGCGGCGCGCTGCTGCGCGGTCTCGACGTGCGCCTGCGCGATGAGACCGGCGTTTCGGTCAACGTCAGCCCCACGGCGCTCGATAACGTCGTTAACGGCTGTGCCCGCGTGCTCGAGGCCAATGCGTTTGATGGCGGCTTCGTCCAGACCAATGCTTAATTTCCAAAAGGTGGATTCCATTTGGCACGATCTTCGGGTTTCTCCACAAATCTGAATACCAAGCGACAATCAACGGGTATGCGCCCGTTGATTGTTTTCAGCCTGATTTCGGTGTTGCTGCTCACGTTTTACATCCGCGAGGGCGAGGCAGGGCCGATTCATGCCGTGCGTTCGGGCGTAACGACGATTACCTCGCCGGTGCGCTTTGTGGGCTCGGCCGTGGCGGCTCCCTTCAATGCGATCGGCAACGTGTTTTCTAACCTAACGGCGTCGCAGGACACGCTCGACGAGCTCAAGAAGCAAAATGAGGAGCTGACCTCTAAGGTCGCCGAGCTTTCTGAGGCTCAAAAGACTGCCGAGCGCCTGGAGGGCCTGGTCGGGCTGCAATCGACCTACAACCTCAAATCGACCGCAGCTCGTATTGTTGGTGCCTCGGGCGATGCCTGGACCTCGACCGTCACCATCGACAAGGGCTCTGCCGACGGCCTTACCATCAACATGCCTGTGACGAGTTCGGCCGGTGTTATCGGCCAGATCATCGAAGTCTCGGCCAAGACGTCCACCGTGCGCCTGATTGGCGACGAGAACTCGGGCGTGTCCGCTATGGTGCAGGACACGCGCGCCCAAGGCATGCTGCAGGGTCAGGCTGACGGCACGCTGCGTCTCGAGTACGTGAGCGTCGACTCCGATGTTAAGGTTGGCGATATCATCGTGACCTCTGGCATCGGTGGCGTGTTCCCCAAGGGCCTTCCGCTTGGCACCGTCTCGTCGGTTGAGAAATCGGCAAACGACGTGTACTACACCATTGTGGTGCGCGCTCAGACCACGGCCGAGAACAACGAGGAAGTGCTGGTCATCACCTCGCTGACCGACGAACAGTCGGCCTCGGATGAGGACGTGAGCACGGCCAACAGCACGCCGCAGGGAACGTCGCGCGATGCTGCGACCAAGACGAAGGACGAGAGCTCGGATGACAGTTCCGACACGTCCGAGACGACCGATTCTGGCTCGAGCGAATAGGGGGCATGTCCATGGATCTACACGAGCAGGGGATGAGCTCCCGCACGTTTGTAATCGCCGCCATTGTGTGTGTGCTGCTGCAGGCAGGCCTGGCACCGCAGATCTCCATTGCGGGAGGTCGCGTCAACTTCATGATTATCCTGGTGTGCCTAAGCGTGTTCTCGGGCAACCCGACCCGTGCCGTCGTGTGCGGTTTTTGCAGCGGCTTGTTTTATGACCTGTCCGCTGCCGTGCCGGTGGGCGTTATGTCGCTCCTGCTGACCGTGGGTTCTTTTGCCCTGGTGCACAGCGCCGTCGGTCAGACGGGCGGTACCCCGAGTGCGCGCGGCGTCACCGTGGGCGCCTTTGCGCTCGTCATTAATGTGATCTACAGCATCATCTTGCTGTTTATGGGTTTGGAGACGAGCTTTGTCGTGGCGATCTTCGGCCATGCGCTGCCGTCCTCGATCCTGACGGGTCTGGTTGCCATTCCGTTTTTGATGTCCGGCGTCGTGCCGCAGTCCGGCTATGGATTCTCCGCACGTGGCGGACGCCAGGCGGGTATGCGCTTTAAGCCCAAGACCCGCAAGCTCAAATAGGGGAGGCCCGTAGATGTCTTCCCAGATGACGGTTATTATCGCCGGTATCGTGCTGGTTGTGGCCATCGTGGTCGCGCTGGTCATCATGCGTCGAGGCGATTCCCGTTTTACCTACGATACACAGCATGGAACGGCCCCGCGCGCCACCGAGGGCGAGGGCAATACCGCGGCGACCGCCTTTAAGGGCCGCTTTTCCATCCTCACCACGGGTGTGGGCGCGATGTTTGCGGCACTTGCCGTCAAGCTGTGGGGCATGCAGATGGTCTCGTCGGACTATTACGAGAAGCAGGCCAATAGTAATCAGACTCGCACCGTTACCACACCCGCTGTGCGCGGCCGCATCCTCGACCGCAATGGCGTGGCGCTTGTCCAGAACCGTCCCTCACTTGCTGTCGTGGCCTACCGCGACCTTGCCGAGGATGAGGTTCTGGTTCGCCATCTTGCCAACGTGCTTGGAATGCCTTACGTGGCGGTCCTTCGCAATATTCAGGACAATACAGAGGGCGCTCAGAGCCTGCATACCATCGCGACGGACGTCCGTCGCTCCACGGTTGCCTATATCAAGGAACACGCCGGCGAGTTCCCGGGCGTCAAGATTGCCGAGCGTACCGAGCGCCAGTATCCATATGGCGAGACGGCATGCCATATCTTGGGCTATACCGGCACCATTACCTCCGAGCAGCTCGAGGCCCAGAATAAGAAAACCTCTGGCGATGATGATGCTTCTGCTGGCAAGATTACGTACCAGTCGGGCGATATCGTGGGCCAGGCGGGCGTTGAGAGCTACTACGAAAACCTGCTGCAGGGTATTCGTGGCGAGCAGACCGTCAAGGTCGATGCCTCGGGCAATGTGACCGGTCAGGCCGGTGCCGTGCCTGCGAAGGCCGGCTCCGACATTAAGCTCACGCTCGACCTTAAGATCCAACAGGCCTGTGAGACGGCGCTGGCGAGCGCTATCGAGCTTGCCAAGACCACTGGCTACAGCAATGCCGGCAACGGCGCTGTGGTGTGTCTCGATCCCAACAATGGCGAGATCCTGGGCATGGCGAGCCAGCCCAAGTTCGATCCGTCCGTCTTTATCGGCGGCGTCTCAAATGACGTGTGGACCGAGCTCAATGATGACAAGGGTTCGCACCCGCTGCTCAACCGCGCCATTAGCGGACAGTACATGTCGGCCTCGACCATCAAGCCGCTCTCGGCACTGGCCGGTCTTGAGTTTGGAACCTACACTTCAACGCAGACAACCAACTGCACGGGTTATTGGACGGGTCTGGGCAAGGCTTGGGGCAAGCGCTGCTGGCTGACGTCTGGCCACGGCACCATGACGCTGCAGTCGGGTATCGCCAACTCGTGCGACCCCGTCTTCTACGACATGGGTAAGGCGTTCTTTTATGACGAGAAACATTCCGAGGGCCTGCAGGAGGTCTTTCGTCGCTGGGGCCTAGGCAAGACCTGCGGTATCGATCTGCCGAGTGAGGGCGCGGGCCGTATTCCCGATGCCGAGTGGAAAGAGTCGTACTTCACCGACGCATCTGCCGAGGACCGCAAGTGGAATGCCGGCGATATGACCAACATTGCCATCGGTCAGGGCGACATCCTGGTGACGCCCCTGCAGATGGCGTGTGCCTATATGGGTCTTGCCAACGGCGGCAAACAGTACGTGCCTCACGTGTTTTTGTCTGCCGTGTCGCGCGATGGCGACGGCGATGCCTATAAGTACAACGGCAAGGGCAAGAAGAAGCGCCTGGAGGCCAAGATCAACAGCGATTCGGATTTGGCTCTTGTTCGCAACGGCATGCACGACGTGATTTACACGGCATCGACGTCCCTGGCGGCGCACTTTGGTACCCTGACGCCGCAGGTATACGGCAAGTCGGGCACGGGCGAGAAAAGCGGCGAGGACGAATACGCTTGGTTCTGCGCCTATGCACCGGCCGATGATCCCAAGTATGTCATCGCTACTGTTCTGGAGCAGGGCGGCGGCGGCTCAGATACCGCGATGCATGTCGTGCGCGACGTGCTCGGCGTGATTTATGACGAGCCCGATACCTCTTCGGCCTCGGGCGATTCTTCGGTTCGATAGGAGGTTGCGATGGATTTTTCTCCGGCGGATCTGTTCCGTTCAACCAAGACCGGCTCTCGCAGCAGCCTGGACCGCGTCAACAAGCAACTTTCGGCCTCGCGCGGCACGTTTCGCCAAAAGGTGCATATCGGTGTGCTCGTGGCTACTGTGGCGCTCGTCGCCTACGGTGCCATCATTATCTGGTCGGCTTCGCAGTTTAAGGCCGATGCTTCGTTCTCGCGCCATTTGCTGGGAATTGGCATCGGAGCGGTGCTGGCGGTGCTCGTCTGGCGAACCGACCTGCGCGGTATTTCCAATTTCTCGACGGCGTTGCTCGTCATCGACCTGATCGTGATCCTCTCGCCCAAGATTCCGGGTCTGTCCTATACGGGCGGTCTGGGCATGACGGGCTGGATCAAGATTCCCGGTATCGGCTTGACATTCCAGCCGGTTGAGCTTGCCAAGCTCATCACCATCTTCTTTATTGCTACGCTTGGCTCGCAGTATAACGGTCGCATCGATACCGTTCGCGACTACGTCAAGCTCTGCGGCATGTTGTCCATTCCGTTTTTGGCCGTCGTCGCCATGGGCGACCTGGGCTCGGGCCTTGTCGTGCTGGTTTCGGGCGCCATCGTCATTTGTATGAGTGGTGCACGCCGCGAATGGGTGCTGTCGACCCTGGCCCTGCTCGTGGGCCTGGTGGCCCTCGTCCTGGCGCTCGATTCGGTCTTTGATTCGTTGCTCGGCCACGATGTGCTTATCAAGCAGTATCAGATGAACCGTCTGACGGTCTTTATCGACCCCGATAATGCCGATTCGGACGATGCCTACAACCTGCAGCAGTCGCTTATCGCCGTTGGCTCGGGTGGCTTCTTTGGTAAGGGTTTGGGCCATGCGACGCAGTCGGCCGGCGGCTTTCTGCCTGAGTTCCACACCGACTTCGTCTTCGCCTTTCTGTCCGAGACCTTTGGCTTTTGCGGCTCCTTTTTGCTGCTGTGCTTGTACGTACTGCTCATCTTCTCGACGATCCGCGTTGCTTTTAAGTGCGAGTCTCTGTTCCTACGCTTATCATGCGTAGGTATCGTCGGCATGTGGGCGTTCCAGACCTTCGAAAACATCGGCATGTGCATCGGCATGATGCCGATTACCGGTATTCCGCTACCGTTTATTAGCTTCGGTTCGTCTTCGATGATGATTCAGCTGCTGACGGTGGGTATCGTACAATCCATATGGCGGCATCGTTCGGGCGCCGCGTAACCGCTGGAGGGGTTTGCTATGAAAATTCCCGTAGATAAGCTGACCCGCGCTTTTAAGATGGGCGCGTCCGTTAAGAAGGATTCCGATACGCCGGTGCGCGTCTCGGTCTATCTGGATTCGTCCGCCTCGCGCTTTCTTGCCGAGACGGTGCGTGACGCCTTTGTGCCGCAGACGACCTCGGGTATTGTGCGCGTCGAGCGTCTGGGGGAGGAGCGAATTGCTCCAAAGACCGATACCGATGTGGTGCTGGTGCTCTCGTGTGGTTCCGACCGCTTGGAGAGTGCCGTGCAGGAGCTCGTGATCGCCGGCGCGCCCGTGTGCGTGCTTGCCGAGTCTGCTGTGGAGGTGCCGTTTATCGAGGAGTCCACGCCCATGCTCGGCGTGGTAGCGGCAACCGATAAGACGTATCTGCTCGAGACGCTTGCCCGCTGGATTCTCGATCGCACCGACAAGGAAACGGCTTTTGCGGCGAACTTTGCCTTCATGCGCATCGCGGCGGCCAATCGTATCATCACCTCGTGCGCGCTCACCAATATGGCGACCGGTGCGCTGGTGTTTTTGCCGGGCGCCGATTATCCCGTTATGGCGCTGTCGCAGGTGGGCATGCTCTTTGAGCTCGCTGCCGTCTTTGGACGCGGTATTAAGCCCGAGCGCGGCTACGAGGTCGCGGGCGTGCTTGCCGGCGGTCTTGTGATCCGCGCGGTCACCCGCGCGCTCGTCAAGCAGACGCCGCATATTGGGTTTGCCGTCAAGGCGCTCACTGCTGCCGCGGGCACCTATGGCATGGGCCGTGCGCTCGTTTCGCTCTACGAGCGCGATGTCGACTACAGCCGTGCCAACGAGGTGGTCACTGCCACGTTCTCCCGCGTTCGCGATCTGGTGACCACGGTCGCGGGCGCTACCCGTCCTATGGCGTCCTATCAGGACGCATCAGATCTCGCTGCTTAGGGGTTTTCCGTTGCGCGTTGCATACCAAGATTGTTTTCATTTAATTGAGCCGTTGCTCGCCAAGGTCGAGAAGCCGAGTCGCTATATCGATCACGAGTGGGGCACGCTTTCCAAAGCCGATGCCGACTACCGTTGCTGCCTGATCTACCCGGATGTGTACGAGGTTGGTCTGCCCAACCAGGGCATCGCCATCCTCTACAACATCCTTAACCAGGCCGAGGGCATCTCCTGTGAGCGTGGCTATGTGCCGTGGCCCGATATGGGTGACGCCATGCGCGAGGCGGGTATTCCGCTGCTGTCGCTCGAGGGTGCAGCGCCGGTCGCTTCGTTTGATATCGTCGGTCTGCATGTGCCGCACGAGATGGCGGTGACGAACTTCCTCGAGGCACTCGACCTCGCTGGCATTCCGCTGTTAGCGGCCGACCGAGGCGAAGACGACCCCATCATCATCGCCGGCGGCCCCTCGGTGTACAACCCCGAGCCGTACGCGGCCTTCTTCGATGTCATCCTCATCGGTGAGGGCGAGGAATCGCTGCTCGAGACCTGTCAGCTGCATCGCCGCCTGCGTGACGAAGGAGTCCCGCGCGCGCAGATTGTTGAGCAGCTTGCATCCATTGGTGGCAACTACGTGCCGTCGCTCTATGAGGTTCGTCACGACGAGCCCTGCTCGCCGCATGGCTACACCGTGCCGCGTGAGGGCAAGGATGCGCCGACCGTGGTCTACAAGCGCGTCGTCGAGGATTTCGGCGCCACGAATCCGCTGTCGCAGTCGTGCGTGCCCTATGCGCAGCTGGTCCACGACCGCCTGTCTATCGAGATCCTGCGCGGCTGCGCCCGCGGCTGTCGTTTTTGCCAGGCTGGCATGACGTATCGCCCGGTGCGCGAGCGCTCGGCCGACCAGATTGTCTCGTCGGTGATTCAGGGTCTGGAAAAGACTGGCTATGACGAGGTGTCGCTGACCTCGCTCTCCACGACCGACCACTCCTGCATTCGCGACGTGCTCGGCAGGCTCAACCGTCGCCTGGAGGATACGGGCATTCGCGTGTCCATTCCCTCGCAGCGCCTGGATTCGTTTGGCGTGGATATGGCCGAGTCGGTCGCCGGCGAAAAGAAGGGCGGCCTGACGTTCGCGCCCGAGGCCGGCAGCCAGCGCATGCGCGACATCATTAACAAGAACGTGACCGAGGAGGACCTGGACCGTGCGGCCAAGGCGGCCTTCGAGGCCGGCTGGAACCGCATGAAGCTCTACTTTATGATGGGCCTTCCCGGCGAGCGCGACGAGGACATCGTGGCCATCGCCAATCTGGCCGATCACGTGCTGGAGCTCGGTCGTTCCGTGGTGCCCAAGGCTCGTCGCGGCTCGATCTCGGTGTCCATCTCGGTTTCGGTCTTTATCCCCAAGGCTGCCACGCCGTTCCAGTGGTGCCCGCAGCTCGACTACGACGACGTCAAGCGTCGCCAGAAGCTGCTCATCACGAGCGTTCGCAACCGTGCCGTCCGCGTGCATTACCACGATGCCGAGACCTCGCTCATCGAGGCCGCGCTTTCCCGCGCCGGTCGTGACATGACGCCCGTCATCATCGATGCTTGGCGCTCGGGCTCTCGCTTTGACGCCTGGGTAGAGCATTTCTCGCTCGATAACTGGAAGGAAGCTGCTGCCAAAAACGGCATCGACCTCAATGAGCTCGTGCACCTGCCCTACGAGTTGGACTGGCGCCTGCCGTGGGAGCACGTGAGCCCCGGCTGCACGCGCGGCTTCCTCGAGCGCGAGTACCGTCGCTCGCTCGAGGGCGTCACGACTCCCGACTGTACCCGCACGTCGTGCACCGGCTGCGGGATCTGCCCCACGCTCCACGCCAAGAATGTATTGATGGGTGATCGCGCATGAGTGAGCGCCTGACCGACAACCCCTCGCTCTTTAGGCTTCGTGTTCGCTATGGCAAGCGCGATCGCCTTAAGTACCTAGGTCATCTCGAAGTAATCCATACCATTGAGCGCATCGTGCGCCGTGCGGGACTTCCCTATGCCGTCACGCAGGGCTTCTCTCCGCACATGCGCGTTGGCTTCTCTTCGGCGCTACCGGTGGGCACGTCGTCGACCTGCGAGTGGTATGACCTGTTTATGACCGAGTTCGTGGCGCTCGACGAGGCGTTTGGGCGCCTAGCCGCTGCATCGCCTGCCGATCTGGCGCCTATCGAGGCTGCCTACATCGACGTGCGCACGCCGGCGCTGACGGCTCAGCTTACGCGTCTGTCGTACCGCATCGACTTGCACCTGGACCCCGAGGCCCCCGTGAGCGCCGACGAGGTTCGCGCTGCGATCGACACGCTGCGCGCGGGTCATGGCATCGACTACGCGCGTGGAAAAAAGAGCAAGCGTCTTGATCTGGACCATACGCTCGTTGGCTATGAGCTCGCGGCGGGGGAGCGTGAGGACCATCTGGTGCTCATGCTGGACACCCATGCCGACAACGAGGGCTCCATGCGTCCGGAGATTTTGCTTTCTGCTGCTGATGTTTTGTTGCAGGGCTTGACCCCGGGCGTCGATGCACCTATTGTTTCCACCGGTATGCAAGACCTCGTGACCATCTGCTCCTACGATGTCGAGCGTCAGAATCAAGCATGCGAGGACGACGAGGGCCGACTCGTCAGCCCCATACCTGTGCGAACTTGTGGATTTGCTCCACATACTCGTTGACGGGGGTATTATCGCCTGCTACTATATTCGGCTGTTGCACTAACTGATGCATGAAGGGCAAGTAAACATGTACGCAATCGTTAACACGGGCGGCAAGCAGTACAAGGTCGCCACCGACGATGTCATCACCGTCGAGAAGATCGAGGGCAATGAGGGCGACAAGGTCACCCTGCCGGTCATCTTCCTCAACGATGGTAAGAAGATCGTCACCGATCCCGACAAGCTGGCCAAGGCCAAGGTTACCGCTCAGATCGTTGAGCAGTTCAAGGGCGAGAAGCAGCTGGTCTTCAAGTTCCACAAGCGTAAGCGTTATCGTCGTCTGAAGGGTCACCGTCAGCAGCTCACCAAGCTGAAGATCGTGAAGGTCCAGGCTACGTCCCGCGCCAAGAAGGCTGTCAAGGCAGAGGCCGAGGCTGTTGCCGAGGCTCCCGTCGCCGAGTAGATTACACTCGTAACGAAAGAGTAGGTATACACAATGGCACACAAAAAAGGACTCGGTTCCTCCCGTAATGGCCGTGACTCCCGCGGTCAGCGCCTTGGCACGAAGCGCTTCGCCGGCCAGACGGTAACCACGGGCACGATTCTCGTCCGTCAGCACGGTACGCACATCCACCCGGGTGAGAACGTTGGCCGTGGCAAGGACGACACGCTGTTCGCGCTGGTTGATGGTACCGTTGAGTTCCACAAGGGTATCAAGCACAGGGTCAGCGTACGCCCGCTCGCGAACGCGTAATTCACCCTTCATAGAGCACATATGTGGGAGGCACTTGAGTTTTAGGATTCAAGGGTCTCCCTCTTTTTGTAGGAGGCGATTCTGTTGTCACAGTTCACCGATATCAGCCGCATTAACGTGTGCGGCGGCGACGGCGGTGCCGGATGCATGTCGTTTAGGCGCGAGGCCTTTGTCCCCAAGGGCGGCCCCGATGGCGGCGACGGCGGTCGTGGCGGCAATGTCGTCATCCAGGCCGATGCTCAGCTGTCTTCGCTGATCGATTACCGCTTTAAGCATCACTTTCGTGCCGAGCGCGGAACGCACGGTCAGGGCGCCCGCCGCAACGGCAAGAGTGGCGAGGACCTGATTCTTAAGGTTCCCATGGGCACCGTGGTGCGCGAGCTCGATCCCGAGACGCAGACCCCGATGTTCGAGATTGCCGACTTGGTGCATGATGGCGAGCGCGTTGTCGTGGCCCCTGGTGGCGCCGGTGGTCTGGGCAATACGCACTTTGTGACATCGGTGCGCCGTGCTCCCGCGTTCGCCCAGTTGGGCGAGCCGGCTGAGGAGCACTGGATCGAGCTAGAGATGAAGCTCATGGCCGATGCCGCGCTCGTGGGCTTCCCCTCGGTGGGCAAATCCTCGCTTATCGCGCGCATGAGTGCCGCCCGACCCAAGATCGCCGACTATCCGTTTACCACGCTCGTGCCCAACCTGGGTATGGTGCGTGCCGGCGAGTACTCCTATGTCGTTGCCGACGTCCCCGGCCTTATCGAGGGCGCGAGCGAGGGCCGTGGCCTGGGCCATCAGTTCCTGCGCCACATCGAGCGCACGGCACTCATCATGCATGTCGTCGATATGACGGGTGGTTTTGAGGATCGCGATCCGGTCGAGGACTATCGCATCATCAACCGTGAGCTCGAGCAGTATGGTGCCGAACTTTCGGAGCGTCCGCAGATCGTCGTCGCCAACAAGTGCGATGCGCCGGGCACGGCCGACAAGATTGCCGATCTTAAGCGTGCGGCACTCGACGATGGCCATATGTTCTTCGCCGTGTCCGCTGTGACGGGTGCCGGTCTCAACACGCTGATGCTTGCCGTGGGCGAGCAGGTGGCCAAGCTCCGCGCGGAACTTGCGGTTTCCGATGAGCCTGTCGATCTTCGTGATGATGAGTGGGAGCGCCGCCGTCTGCAGCGCGAGAAGCGTTTCCGCATTGTTCAGGAAGAGTCCCATGCCTTCCGCGTGGTCGGCCGTGCCATCGAGCGCATGGTTATCCAGACTGACTGGGAAAACGAGGAAGCTGTCATCTACCTGCAGCATAAGTTTGCGCGCATGGGTGTCGACGACGCGCTCGAGAAGGCCGGCTGTCGTGCCGGCGACGAGGTCCGCATTTGCCAGCGCGCCTTTGACTTTGAGGGCGCCGAGGACTTCTCGGAGTTTGAGGAGGATCTCGAGGACGCAGACGTTGAGGTTATTGACGTAGCCGATGCTGCGGACGATGGCGTTGAGATTGTCGATGCGGCAGAAGTCGCGGACGATGTCGAGACCCCGGAGGGCGAGTAAGTCATGTCGCTGCGCGGTGGAATTGGTCTGCCTGAGCTGCCTATCAAGGATGGGCAGGAGTTTCGGCTTGGCATTATGGGTGGCACCTTCGACCCGATTCATTACGGGCACTTGGTTACTGCTGAGCAGGCGCGCGAGTCGCTCGACTTGGACGCCGTGCTCTTTATGCCGGCCGGCTCTCCCGCCTTTAAGCTCGACAAACCGGTGACGCCTGCCGAGGACCGTTATGCCATGACGGTCCTCGCAACCGCTGCGAATCCGGCTTTTTTGGCGAGCCGTTTCGAGATCGACCGTCTGGGCGTGACCTATACGGCCGATACGCTTCATGCCCTTCGCGACTTTTACCCGCCTCAGGTAAAGCTCTACTTTATTACGGGCGCCGACGCGATTATCGATATTGTGACCTGGCACAATGCTGATGAGATTGCCGAACTGGCAACCTTTATTGCTGCGACACGTCCCGGCTTTGACATCGATACTGCTCGCGCACGAATCAAAGAGTCGGGCCTGCCGTTTGACGTGCGTTATATCCAGATTCCGGCGTTGGCGATTAGCTCGACCAACATTCGCAAGCGAGTTGCCCGTGGCATGAGCGTGCGCTATCTTACGAGCGAGTCCGTGCTCGGCTATATTCGCAAACGCGGGCTGTATACCGATCTGGGTCAAGAAGATTTTGAGTGATGGGGGTCTACGTTGTCGGTAGAGGATCAGTTTGAGGGCGACGAGCGCGCATTGTTGACGCGTATCCACGAGTTGCTCGATGTGCGCATGAAGGATAAACGTAAGCGCTACGTTCATTCGCTCGGGGTTGCCGAGACTGCACTGCACCTAGCCGAGGTATACGGTGTCGACCGCTTTGATGCCGCTGCCGCCGGTCTGATTCACGACTGGGATAAGGTACTCTCCGACGACGAGCTGGTCACGCGCGCTCTGCATTACGGCATTAAGATTGCCGGCTCTCCGTCTGCCGCGACGCCGCTTTTGCATGGCCCGGTTGCCGCCTATGAGCTTCCGCAGCTATTTCCCGAGCTGTCGCCGGCGGTCTTTCAGGCTGTCGACCGTCACACCGTGGGCGCCTGCGACATGACGCCGCTCGATATGGTGGTCTTTGTGGCCGATGCCATCGAGCCCAACCGCCATGGCGATTATGCTCACGCGCTGCGCAAGATGGTGGGGGAGTCGACGCTTGACGAGTTGTTCTTCTCCTGTTTTGCACAGGGTCTGGTCTATGTGATCCAGTCCGGGCGCTATCTTTATCCCACGGCTATTACGATTTACAACCATTACGCCCAGCTGCGCTAGCTCGGGCTGTCTAGAAAGAGGTATTCCATGGCCGACGAGACCATGACCGACGAGCAGATTCTTGAAGGTGTGGAGCACAAGAGCTTCGTTGCCACGTCCGACCGTACCGCCGCCTCGCTGTCCTCGAGCGGTGTCGCCGCCGAGGATGTCGCCCGCGCCGCTGCGCAGGCTGCCTACGACAAGAAGGGCGAGGACGTGGAGGTGCTCGATTTGACTGAGCTCTCCGATGTGTGCGACTACTTTGTGCTTGCCACCGGTACCAATAACCGTCAGGTCGATTCGATCGTCGACGAGATCGAGGAGAAGGTTGCCGAGGCTTGCGGTGAGCACCCGTTCTCCATCGAGGGCCGCGAGCAGAAGACCTGGATGCTTATGGACTACGGCTCGGTCGTCGTCCACGTCTTCACCCCCGAGGCACGTGACTTCTACCGTCTCGAGAAGCTCTGGGGCGACGCTCCCCAGCTCCCCCTCAACCTCCTCTAAATGATTTTTCTGGGACGGGGATAAATAAATCATTCCTACCGTTCACCGAACCGCTCATCTTTGTTGGGCGGTTCGGTTTTTTCTTTTCCCTTCTTTTGTATGCTGTAGCTATCGCAAACTCGGAAGGGAGGGCTTCGATGACTCGCGTTGCCCGTGTGTTATCCGAACTCGGTCATTATCATGTTATGGTCAAAGGTTGTGCTGACCAGCTGATCTTTGAGGACGATGACGACCGCTACTATTTCCTCAATCTGATGAGTCAGCGATTTACATCCGACCATATTCGGTTGCTTGCTTGGTGTTTGATGGACAATCATGTGCATCTGCTATTTGATGACCCCGAAAATCAAATGAGTGCTGCGATGCACGCCATAGATACAGCGTATGCGATGCGATTTAATTTGAAGACAGGCAGGCGTGGGCCAGTTTTTCAAGAACGCTTTAAGAGTGTTGTTATTTCCGATGATGGGCAGTTGCTCCGTTGCGTTCGTTACATTCACGACAACCCAGCGAAGGCAGGCATATCTTCTGCACCCATGTATCGGTGGAGTAGCTTCCACGAGTATTTCGGTACGCCTGAAATCTGCGATTGCAGTGATATTGTCGAACTTTTTGGTGGTTCTGAGGCGTTTTACCTTACAAGTACAGACGGTAAGCCCAATCCGTATTATTTGCCTGAAGGCAAACACGTTTCCGATATGGATGCTTTGGAAGTCGCACAGGCTCTATTGGCTCCACTTGAGCCCTACCAGCTCAAGACGTTGCCGAAGCAAGAACGGAATCGTCTGTTAGCAATGCTGAAACATCGAGGCTTTACGATTGCCCAGATTTCGCGCATTACGGGAATCGGGACAAATATGGTCGCGCGCGCAGACGTGGTGTAAGAGTGTCCTGAGGTCCGTCGCTGCAAGTCCCGATGTTACTCCTTCTTGAGGCCGTGCTTCTCGACTATCTCGTCCACTATCTCCCTGGCGCGCCGCCCGAGCGCGCGGCG
>CAJLOU010000010.1 GCA_905208345.1 uncultured Collinsella sp. | reverse complement strand
CGCGTCGAGTGCCTCGACCTGCGCGCGATGCGGCTGGTTCGAGCCGATAAAGCTATGGATAAGCGAGCGCGTGAGCTCGGTATAGGAAAGCTGGGCGAGCGTCTCGCGTTTACGCGACTCCAGGCGCAGGCCAGAATCCGCCGGTTGCACGCCGCGGCGAAGTTCACATGCCGGATCGTCGACGCTGGGCAGCGTGGTATCGCGGACCAGAACATCCTTGATCATGAGCTTGGGCTTCACACGCCCCTGCCAATGCTCGGCAACGGCCTCGAACACCAAGTCGACAGCGCTATCGCAGTTGATGAGCTTATCGATTTGCGGCACGCGGAACATAATGGCCGGCACACTCGCGGCGCCATCGGTCGCCACAAAGCGCATGTGCTCGCCGGTTTTGCCCACCACGGCGCGGTCGCACATCGTCACGCCCTCGGCAGCCAGCAGCGGCACCTTGTTGCCCTGGCCAAACGGCTCAAGACGGGAGATCTGCTCGATGGTCTCGATATTCAGCTCGGAAAGGTCGACGGTGGCGGCGACCTCGTCGGTGTCTTCAAAGTCCTCGGCGGGAAGCTCGGACAGCACGGCGGAAAGGCGGCGGCGGAACTCGTCGAGCTTGGATGCCTCGATGGTCACACCCACCGCACCGGCATGTCCGCCGCGACGAATCAGCAGGTCGGAACAGCGCTCGACGGCGTCAAACAGGTTAACTTTGCCCACCGAGCGACCAGAACCGCGCGCGATACCGTCCTCGATCGAGAACAGCAGCGCCGGCACGTGATAGCGGTTGGTCAGACGGCTTGCCACGATGCCCTTGACGCCCTCGTGCCAGCCTTCGCCGCCCACAACGATCGCGCGTCCGCCGTCATAGGTCTTCTCGACCTTTGCCATGGCATCGCGCGTGAGCTCCGCCTCGATCTCACGGCGCTGGCGGTTGATTTCCTCGAGCTCAGCCGCCAGCGCACTTGCTTCGATGGGATCGCGGGCAAGCAGCAGGTCGAGCGCCAGCTTGGGATCGGCCATGCGACCGGCAGCGTTTAAGCGGGGAATGAGCGAGAACGATAGGCCATCCGCCGTAATGCTCGAAAGGTCCGCCTTGGCGAGCGCGGCAAGCGCGATATAGCCGGGGCGAGCGGTTACGCGCATCTGCTGGATGCCCTCGGCAACCAGCGCACGGTTCTCGGGCGTGAGCGGCATCATGTCGGACACGGTGCCCAGCGCCGCGACCTCGATTAGCGAACGCCAATACGACGGCTTGCCCAGGCGCTCACCCAGGACTTGCACCAGCTTGAGCGCCACACCAGCACCGGCAAGTTCACGCGAGGGCCCCTCATCCTCGAGCTTGGGGTCGGTCAGGGGCACACCCTGCGGCACCTGGTCGGAGGGCTCGTGATGGTCCGTGACCACCAGATCGATTCCCAGGCTCTCCAAATAGGAAACCTCTTCCTTGGCGGCAATGCCGTTATCGACGGTCACGATCAACTGGGGGCGAGCGAGCTCGTTAACGCGGTCGAGCGCCGCGCGCGAGAGACCGTAGCCCTCGTCAAAGCGATGCGGAATAAACGGCGTGACATCGGCGCCAAACGTGCGCAGTGCCTCGGTTAACAGGCAGGTCGACGTAATACCGTCAACGTCAAAATCGCCAAAGACCGCGATGTGCTCGTGGTTGCGAATAGCACGCTCGACGCGGTCGGCAACGACCGACATGCCCGGGATAATGAGTGGGTCAGCCCAGTCGCGATCGAGCGAAGGCGTCAAAAACAGCTGGCCTTCTTCGATGGATGTAATGCCGTGCGCAACCATAATGCGCGCCACCAGCCCGGGTATTCCCAGGCCAGCCGAAAGCTCCTTTTCGAGCTCGGGGTTTTGCCGAGCGACCGCCCAGCGATGCGTCGTCTTAAGCGATGACATAGGCGCCCACCCCCGATAGGAGCAGGTCGCCGCGATACCTCTCACGGTTCATAGCGATGAGTCCTCTGTGTATGCCCGCTTCGGCAGGCAGATCTGTTGAACGGATTTATTATACCGTGCGGCACGGACGTACAACGTCCAGCACGCCGCGGTTTCGATAAACGAGGGCGGTAATAGCCTCGAAATATTCGAGCGTTTCTGACGCACGGACGCATGCGAGCGTCTAGCATATCCATTCAAAACGGATTCACGAGCAAAGGGAGTCACAAGAGCATATGAAGCAATGGGTTGAACTGGGCAAGTTTCTCGCGGGGCACATGCAGATCATCGTTCCGATTTGCGTGGCGCTCGGCGTGCTCTTTCCCCAACAGATTGGCGTACTCAAGCCCATCGTTCCCACCTTGTTTGCCTTTATGACGTTTCAGGGCGCGCTCAGCAACACCTTTCACCAGGTAACCGAGGTGTTCCGCCGTCCGTTGCACCTAGTCTTGGCGCTGCTCGTCTCGGCGGTGCTTATTCCCATCGCGGCGTATGCCATGGGGTCACTCTTCTTTGGCTCCAACCCCAACCTTGTCTGCGGCATTGTGCTCGAATACAGCGTGCCCGTGGCCGTCACCGCTTTTATGTGGATTAGCATGTTCGGCGGCAACGGCCCGCTCGCGCTCACCATCATCCTGACGTCCTCGGTCATCTCACCTGTGACGATTCCGCTTACGCTCAAGCTCCTGCTGGGCGCCACCGTCTCGATCGACGTGCCGAGCATGATGCAGAACATGGCCTTTATGATCGCCATCCCCGCTGTGCTCGGTATTGTCATCAATGAACTCACGCGCGGCTGGGGCCACGAGAAACTCTCTCCCGCGCTCTCGCCCGCCTGCAAGTTCATGATGATGGGCGTCATCGCGTCCAACTCCACCGCTATGAGCGAGTACGTGCTACACATGAATGTTGAGCGCTTAGAAGTCGCGCTCTTTATCCTGGTGTTCGCCATCAGCGGCTTTATCATCGGCGTCCTGATCGCCCGGGCCCTGCACCTGCCGTATAGCGAGACGACCACCATGTGCTTTACCTGCGGCATGCGCAACATCTCTTCGGGTGCCGTCATCGCCACGCAGTATTTTCCCGGCGAAGTGGTATTCCCCGTCATGTGCGGCACGCTGTTTCAGCAGGTGTTGGCCTCAATTATCGGACACCTCTTTGAGCGCCTGACCGGCGAGGAGCGCGCCAAACAGCGCAAGCGGGTCGAGGCCGGCCGCGACGCAATGGCACGCTAGGCCGTCCGCAGTGCGCGAACGCTCGCCTTACGACGCGAGCGCTTCCAGATGTGCGCGCAGGCGCTCCGCATCGATATCGAGCGTGGTCTCGGCATTGACCTGGGCCAGACGATAGCCCACAAAGTAGGGCGAAACCACCCAACGCGGCAGCGCCTTGGCAATGGTCCGACCGCCCAGGTGATAGAAGAACAAGTTGTACGACTCTGCGCGACCACCGTGGTGCCCGTTTAGGATATAGCGCAGAGCTACCTGGATCGCATCGGCAAAGAGATCCGCCTCGGCTTGGTCTCGTGCGTCATCGCTGGCGGCGATTCCCTGTGGAGCCGAGACGTTGACCTCAAAGAATCCCATGATCGGCTCGGTTGAGATGTTGACCGAGATCCTCCCCTGCCGCCAGACATCGATGCCTTCAAAGTTGGCTGAGGTCAGCGCCGCATAGCCGTCCTCCTGCTCCAAACCCACAATCTGCATGTGCGGATGGACCAGACTGCCGCCCGAAAGTGGGCCCTTGTTCTTGTACATGAGAACGCTGCGATACTGCCGGGAGTCAATCATCCGCTGCCAGCAATCCAGGGCAAACCGCATAACATGATGCAGCTCGTCCGGCGCATAGGTCACCAGGTCGGCGTCGTGGTCGGACGACTCAATCAATACGGTCTGGCGAGTGGCCCGCAAGGTCTTAAACTTATTCTCGAGCCAGATGCAGTCACCGTCGCGCCGGATGATATTGGCGAGTTCCTCGGTATCGCAAAAGGGGCACGCGGTGCCGGGGCGGCGGTTGTCGTCGGGCTTACCGCTCGCCTGCCGAACGTCAAATACCAGCGCCACGGGTTATACCTCCAGCGGCACGATCTTGGTGCCATGGAGCTCGGAGACGCCCAGTGCCGCCGCCACGGTATCGCGGTTGGCCGTAGAAATGCCACCGCCGGGAAGGATGGTCAGGCGGTCGCCCGCATACTCGATAAGACGCGACAGGTGCTCCAGGTTGTCCTCGATCGGCGTTCCGGCAGCGCCACCATGCGTCAGGATGCGCGTGATACCGCAGTCGGCGAGTGTGTCGACGGCATCGAGCTGAGCCTCGGGCGAGAGCTGGTCGAAGGCCATGTGGAAGGTAATATCGATGGGCCCGCGCTTGCACTCCTCGGTCGCGCAGCCCGCGGCCATCACGAGGGCACCAAGCGTAAGCTCGTCGAGCGCCCATCCGCCAGCGCAGGGCTTGCAGCAGCCAAAGACCAAGCCGTCAACGCCGGCGCTCACGGCAAGGCCCAGGTCCATCTCCATCATGCGCAGCTCGTCCTGGTTGTAATGAAAGTCACCGCCACGCGGGCGAATCATGCACATCACTCGCGCGTCATGCTCGTGAGCATAGCCGACCGTAGCGCTGATAACGCCAGCCGAGGGCGTGGTACCACCGACGGCAAGGTTGTCGCACAGCTCGACGCGCCTTGCACCGGCATCGATAGCCGCCGGCACCCGCTCAAAGTTCTCGGCACAAAACTCGTACAGCATAGATAGACCCCCAAAGACAGCAGATGTTTTCCGACGGGCATTGTCACACATCCCCATGAAGTTGCGGTGGAATAGGGACTCTTTTGGCCTCTGGAGCCCGTATTCAGTCCCTATTTCACCGCAACTAAAAAGGGGCGCTGACTGAGATAGTCAGCGCCCCTTTTGTTAGGTGGGTTAGCCTCCGAGGTAGGCTTTGCGGACGTTATCGTCGTGCAGGAGCTCTTGGCCGGTGCCGGTCATGGTGATCTTGCCGGTCTCGAGCACGTAGCCGCGTGTGGCGATGGAAAGAGCCATCTGTGCGTTTTGCTCGACCAGAAGCACCGTGGTGCCGGCCTTATGCAAATCCTCGACAATCTGGAAGATCTGCTCAATCAGAATCGGCGCCAGGCCCATGGAAGGTTCGTCGAGCATGAGCAGCTTGGGGTTGCTCATAAGGGCGCGGCCCATAACGAGCATCTGCTGCTCGCCGCCCGAAAGGGTGCCGGCGACCTGACGACGGCGCTCCTTCAGGCGCGGGAACTGCTCGTAGACGCGCTCAAGGCCCGGAGCCACCGTGGACTTGGGTTGCGTATAGGCGCCCATCTCCAGGTTCTCCTCAACCGTCATCTGCAAAAAGGCGCGACGTCCCTCGGGAACCTGAGCCAGTCCCTTACCAACCAGCTTATCAGCGGGCGTATGGGTAATGTCCTCGCCCATAAACTTGATGGAGCCGGTCTTGGAGCGCAGCAGGCCCGAGACGGTCTTGAGCGTTGTGGACTTGCCAGCGCCGTTCGCGCCGATCAGAGCCACGATCTCGCCCTCGTTAACGTTAAAGGAGATGTCCTTGATGGCGTGGATGGCGCCGTACCAGACGTTGATGTTGTAGACGGAAAGCATCGGCTCTGCCATTTAGTTCTCCCCCTTATCTTGCTTGCCCAGATATGCCTCGATAACGGCATCGTTGTTCTGGATCTCCTCGGCCGTACCCTTGGCGATAACCTTGCCAAAGTTAAGCACGCAGATGCCCTCGCAGATGTTCATAACGAGCGACATATCATGCTCGATAAGCATGATGGCGATGCCGAAGGTGTCGCGGATCTTGACGATGTTCTCCATGAGCTCCGCGGTCTCGGACGGGTTCATGCCGGCGGCAGGCTCGTCGAGCAACAGCAGCTTGGGGTTGGTGGCAAGCGCGCGGACGATCTCCAGACGACGCTGAGCGCCGTAAGGCAGCGAGCCGGCCTGTTCATTTGCCAGGTGCTCCATGTCAAAAATGGACAGCAGCTCCATGGCGCGCTCGTGGGCGGCCTTCTCGTGCTTCCAATACGTCGGCAGGCGCAGCACGCCCTCAAAGCCGGAGTAGCGCTCCTGATTGTGCAGACCGACCTTGACGTTATCCTCCACCGTCATGGTATTGAACAGGCGAATGTTCTGGAAGGTACGGGCAATACCCATGCGGTTGACCTGATAGACCGACTTGCCCGAGGTGTCCTCACCATCGAGCAGGATGGTGCCATGCGTGGGCTGGTACACCTTGGTGAGCAGGTTGAAGACCGTGGTCTTGCCGGCACCGTTGGGGCCGATGAGACCGGCGATCTCGGTCTTGCCGATGGTTAGGCTAAAGTCGTCGACCGCCTTGAGGCCGCCAAACTCAATGCCCAGGTGGATGCACTCGAGCGCCGGGCGCTGGCCCAGGTCGCGGTCGGGGACAATGGCGCCAGAAGGATACGGGACCATCTTGCCCTTGTTGAACTCAAACTTACTGGGCATCGGCTGCCACCTCCTTCTTGGGAGCAAAGCGATCCATAATGCGTGCGAAGAACGCCTTGAGCTGCGGGTTGTTGGTAAAGATCATGACCAGAATCAGCACGATGGCGTAGATGAGCATGCGGTAGTCCGAGAACTGACGGAGCAGCTCGGGAAGCACCGTGAGCAACGCCGCCGCGATGACGGAGCCGCGCATATTGCCCAGACCACCCAGGACCACGAACACCAGGATGAGGATGGACGTGTTGAAGTCAAACTTAGTGGCGGAAAGCTGCGAGAAGTTACCGCCGAAGAGAGCTCCGGCAGCACCGGCAAGGGCAGCGGAAACCACGAAGGCGATCATGCGGTATTCGGTGACGGAGATGCCTACGGACTCGGCTGCAATCTTGTTATCGCGCACGGCCATAATGGCACGGCCGGTACGGCTGCGAACCAGGTTGAGTACGATCACGAGTGCGACCATGACCAGGATGGCACCGGCGAGGAAGGTCGAGTACGTCGACACGCCCGAGGCGCCCTGCGCGCCCTTGATGATGGCGGTGCCGTCCTCGAGCAGGTGCAGGTCGTCGATCGTAGAGTTGCCCGTGATGTTAAAGATCACGTGCAGACCGCGGGAGTCGACGCCCACAATGAGGCAGGTGACGATCTCTTTGATGATCTCGCCAAAAGCCAGGGTCACGATGGCCAGATAGTCGCCGCTCAGACGCAGGACCGGGATACCGATCAAGAAGCCCAAGATGGCAGCGGCGATAGCGCCGACCACGATGCTGATGATCAGACGCATCGGGTCGGACGGAACGGCGCTCTCCAGCGCGACCGCGGTGACGATGCCCGTGTAGGCACCGACGCTCATAAAGCCCGCGTGGCCCAGCGACAAGTCGCCCGCGATGCCGACGACGAGGTTGAGGGAGATGGCCATGACGATGTAGGCCGTAATGGGAACCAGCTGACCGGCGATCATGCGCGGGATCATGTGGTTAGACTGCATAAAGAACACGATGGCAAATGCCACGATGCACATGGCGTACGTAACAAAGTCGTGACGCGTCTGCTTGTCTTTAAGAAACTTCATAACGCTCACCTACACCTTCTCGGGGACGTACTTGCCCAAGAGGCCGGCAGGCTTGACGAGCAGGACGATGATCAGAACACCAAAGACGATGGAGTTGGCAAGGCTCGTGGAAATGTAAGCCTGTGCCATCGCTTCGATGATGCCGATGAGAATGCCGCCGACAAAAGCGCCGGGGATGGAGCCGATGCCACCGAAGACGGCGGCGTCGAAGGCCTTGATGCCAGGCATAGCACCCGTCGTGGGCTGCAGCACCGGCGAGTAGGAGCACAGCAGCACGCCGGCGATGGCGGCAAGGGCAGAGCCGATGGCAAACGTCATCGAAATGGTGCGGTTGACGTTGATGCCCATGAGCTGAGCGGCGGCCTTGTCCTCGGACACGGCGCGCATGGCCTTGCCCATCTTGGTCTTACCTGTAAAGAACATCAGGCCGGCCATGATAACCAGGCAGGCGACGATGGTGACGAGCGAGACGGCGCTTACGTTGAACTTGGCCAAGAACTCCGGCACCTGGAAGGTGACGAGCGAAGTGAAGTTCTTGGGCGTGGCGCCCCACAGAAGCTGCGCGGCGTTCTGCAGGAAGTAAGACACGCCGATAGCCGTGATCAGAACGGCCAGCGGGCCTGCTTGGCGCAGCGGCTTATAGGCCAGACCCTCAATGAGAACACCGAGAACCGTGCAGGCCACGCAAGAGAGAACTACAGATGCCCAGCCCGGGAGGCCGAGATACGACGTGGCGCAGAACGAGACATAGGCACCGACCATGATGACATCGCCGTGAGCGAAGTTCAGCATCTTGGCGATACCGTAGACCATGGTGTAGCCCAACGCGATGATGGCGTAGACGCTGCCCATGGACAGGCCGTTGACCAGGTATTGGATAAAGACCGTCATGTTCCACATCCCCCTTTCGAATAGGTTTCCAGTTAATGTATGAAACAGGGACGTTACATCGTCCCTAGATACCAAGCAAGCAGGGAAGGCCAAAACCTCCCCTGCTTGGGATCAAAACCGCTCTATGTAAGGCGGCCAATTAGGCCTGTACGTACTTGCCGTCGGTAATGACGTACGCCGTCGGGTCCTTCTGGACCTGGCCCTTGTCGTTCCAGGAGAGCTTGCCAGTCAGACCGTCAACGGTAATGTTGCGCATAGCCTCGGGAAGCTTCTCGGCAACCTCGGTCGGGTCGGCGTCGGCACCCAGGCCGGCTTCCTTGAGGGCCTCGACCACCGCATGCACGCCGTCGTAGGCGTCGGCGGCAAACTGGTCGGGGGTATCGCCGTACTTATCCTTGTAAGCGTTGACGAAGTCGGCGTTCTTCTCGTCGTCGGCGGAGAACGGGGTCATGAGCAGCAGACCCTCAGCAAGAGAGGTATCGAAGCCCTCAACGCCCAGGATGCCGTCCATACCGTCGCAGCCCATCATCTTGACGTCGTAGCCCATGTCCTTGGCGTTCTTGAGCAGGACGGACGCCGGCGTGTAGTAGATCGGCGCAAAGATCATGGTGGCGCCGGCCTGCTTGGCCTTGGTCAGCTGGTTGGTAAAGCTCGTGGCGGAGTCGTCCTTAAAGGTCTCCTCGTCGACAATCTCGAGCTTGGACTCAGCGGCCTGGGCCTTAAAGGAATCTGCGATGCCCGAAGAATAGGCGTCGCCGGAGTTATAGAACAGCACGAACTTCTCGTCCGCATACTTCTGCGCCAGGAACTTGGCAGCGTTGACACCTTGGTTGGGGTCGGTAAAGCAAACCTGGAAGACGCAATCCTTGCCCTTGGTAACGTCCTCGGAGGACGCGGACGGGGTAATCATGAACGTCTCGGGGTCGTTACCGCACTCAGCAGCAACGGCGACCGACGCACCCGTGGTGGTCGGACCGACAAGGGCCTGCATGCCCCAGTCGAGCAGGGTGTTGAAGGCGTTGACGGCCTTCTCGCCGTCAGCCTGGTCGTCCTCGGCCTTGCTGACAAGCGGCAGCTCCTTGGTCGAGAAATCCTTGCAGCCAAGCTCGACAGCCTGTGTAACGGACTTGCCGTAGGACGCGTTGGCACCGGTCAGCGGGCCGATGGTACCGATCTTAAACGAAGCGTCGCTCGAAGCGGAACCGCTGTCGCCGCCGTTGGAGGAGCAACCAGCTAGAATGGACATCGCCCCCAGACCTGCTGCGCTCGCGATAACGCTCCTGCGATTCATAACAGGGTTCAATGACTTACCGGTGAGGCTCGACATGCGGCTCTCCTCTCAAATCTCGTCGGGTTTCGGTTACCCGACAGGCCATCCTTCGCCGTGTTCGGCGTTCGCAAAATACTAGACGCTTTAGTTAAGGAAAGTGATGATTATTTCAACTTTTCTTTGGATTTGTTCATTTATCCATAATTCTGCGTATTTCTATTACTTTATGCAGTAATGCCACTTTATTGTGTGAAAGTAATGTTTCCGTTCTGTTACAGGCGTCCCTGCCCTGAATAAAACGGCCTCACCGGTCGCGCTTTATGCGCACTTAGGAAGCGATGTACTTGCCGTCCTGGATCACATAGGCTGTCCATGCCGTCGGCACCCATTAGTGTCATGTCGTAGCTCATGTCCTTGGCGTTCTTGAGCAAAACGGACGCTGGGGTGTAATAGATCGGGGCAAAAATAAGCGTGGCTCCGACAAGGAAACTCCTGCGGTTAAGTACGTTGTTGATGCTAAACATGGTGTCCCCCTTTTCGCTGGCCGCGGTGCGGCCGTCTTGCGGTACAGGGCAAACCTTATGGTGCAAACGTTGACAGTTTGTTACGGAGTTCCGTTTGTAGCGAGCATGTTTCCAATGTTTCCGCAGCGTTTCGGGGGTGCCGTTTTGTGCGACTCCTGTTGCCTAGCGAGCACGCGCCCTCGGTTCACGCTAGAATGCACTCAACCTTTAAGCGGTTAATCCATCCATAAGATGCACGAAGGAGCTATCTATGAGCGAACCCCTGCGCACCGTGAACGTCGGCCTCATCGGTCTGGGAACCGTCGGCGGCGGCGTGGCCCGTCTGATCAAGAGCCACCACGATGAGTACCTGGCCGCCTACGGCATCGACCTTAAGCTGACCCGCGCCTGCGCGCTTGCCTGGGAGCAGGCCGAAGCCGCCGGTATTGAGCGCGAGGCCTTTACGAGCGACTGGCACGACGTCGTCACCGACCCCGCCGTCGATATCGTCGTCGAGCTCATCGGCGGCGAGCACCCCGCGACCGAAATCTTCACCACCGCCTTCGAGAACGGCAAGCACGTCGTCTCTGCCAACAAGGCCCTGCTGGGCCGTCATGTCGAGACGCTCGCCGAGAAGGCGCGCGCGTGCGGCGTGCAGATTAAGTGCGAGGCCAGCTGCGGCGGTGGCATCCCCATTGTCAGCACGCTCGAGCACGACCTGGTGGGCAACAAGATCCTGACCATCGCTGGCATTCTCAACGGCACCACCAACTACATCCTGTCGCGCATGGACGCCGAGGGCGCCGATTACGCTGACGTGCTCGCCGACGCCCAGGCAAAGGGCTATGCCGAGGCCGACCCGTCCGCCGACGTCGACGGCTTCGACGCCGCCAGCAAGACGGCAATCCTCGCTTCCATCGGCTTTGGCACCCGCGTGACCACCGACGATGTCTACCAGCAGGGTATCCGTACCATCGGCGCCGAGGACATTGCCCAGGCCCGCGAGCTCGGCTACACCATCAAGCTGCTGGGGATCGCACGCAACACCGACGCCGGCGTCGACGTCCGCGTGCATCCCACGCTCATCCCGGCAGACCATATGCTCGCCAAGGTCAACGGCGCCATGAACGCCGTCTACGTGGTGGGTGACGCCGTGGGCGAAACCATGTTCTACGGTGCCGGCGCAGGCTCCTTCCCCACCGCGAGCGCCGTCGTGGGCGATATCCTGTCGCTCTCCGAGCAGATCAGCCGCGGCGTGGCTCCGCTGCCCGAGATTGAGCCCTATGGTCACAACCTCGCCTTTAGGCCCATGGACGAGCTCCAGACCAAGTACTATGTGCGCCTGAAGGTCGCCGACCGCGTGGGTGCCCTGTCCGAGACGGTCGACATCTTTGCCAAGCACAACATCTCGATCTCGCTCATCAACCAGGTCGAGGACGGCAAGTCGGGCGTCAGCGATGCCTGCTCGGTCATCTTCCTGACGCACCGCGCACTCGAGAAGGACGTCCAGGCTGCCGCCGCCGAGCTTGCCAGTGTCGACTGCGTGGCCGAGGTCGCCAACGTCCTGCGTATCGAGGACGTCGAGGCCTGGACCGAAGGTGTTATGGCCAACTAATCCAACGCTTGCCTAGCAATACACGCTTTGAGGGCTCCCGTCCGATGTGGGATGGGAGCCTTTTTGTCTCCTGCCCTAAGCACAACGACAGGGCACATTTGCGCGAGCCGCTCATCGGTAACGCGGGCTACCGTTCACCGATATGCAAACACGGCCGATTCCGGTTACGGCTACGCTGTGCTGCGAATGTCCGCCCGCGATGAGAGGAAATACCATGTTGCTCGAGGGCAAGAAAGCAATCATCACCGGAGGCACGCGCGGTATCGGCTATGCCATCGCCTGCCGTTTTATCGAGGAGGGCGCCTCCGTCACTGTCTTTGGCTCGCGTCAAGAGACCGCCGATGCGGCCGTTGAGAAGCTGACAGCCGCCTATCCCGACGCCAAGGTCTGGGGCCGCTCCTGCGACCTCACCTCACTCGAAGCCGTGACCGAGGCCTTTACCCAGGCTGCATCCGACATGGGCGGCTTGGACACGGTCGTCAACAATGCCGGTATCTCCCAGCGTTCACCCCTCTTGGACTACACGGCCGAGGAGTTCGCAAAGGTCATGGACCTTAACGTCGTCGCCGTCTTTAATGGCCACCAGGCTGCCGCCAAGATCATGACCGAGGCCGGCCACGGCGGCACCATCACTACCACAAGCTCGATGGTCGCCAAGTACGGCCAGCCCTCCGGCGTCGGTTACCCCACGTCCAAGTTTGCCGTCAACGGTATGGTCCAGTCACTCTCGCGCGAGCTCGCCCCTATGGGTATTCGCGTCAACGCCGTTGCCCCTGGCGTGACTAAGACTGACATGGTCGCCAACCTGCCCGAAGAGGTCATCAAACCCATCATCGCCACTATCCCTCTCGGCCGCATGGGTGAGCCCGAGGACGTCGCCAACGCCTTCGTTTTCCTAGCGAGCGACATGTCCTCCTATGTCACGGGCGCCGTGCTCCCCGTCGACGGAGCCGCCCGCTCTTAAGGGACCACAAGCCTCAGCTCCCAGCCTCAACATAGTCCAACAAAGAAGGCGCGCCGTCTGCATCAACTGCAGGCAGCACGCCTTCTTCTGTTTGAAAGGGAAGCTGCGTCCCGGTATTTCAGCTCAGAACGGGACATGGTTTCCCCCCAGACCCCCTTGCGGAAACTGCGTCCCGTTTCGAACGCCGATTCTGGGATACCGTTTCCGCAACAGGTCTTTCGCAGAAACTACATCCCACTCTGGACGTCCATTACGGGACACAGTTTCCCGAAGGGCGGTTGAGCCATGCCATCCTGATCAAAACGCGACCGCATAGCACCCTAAGATAACCAGCTTTCATGCTGGAGCAAACGCATCAGGCGGCGCGACCGCTCGCCGACATGCAATTTGTTGCACAGTAAA
The DNA here is from genome assembly GCA_905208345.1 of uncultured Collinsella sp. Classification (GTDB taxonomy): domain Bacteria; phylum Actinomycetota; class Coriobacteriia; order Coriobacteriales; family Coriobacteriaceae; genus Collinsella. The sequence goes on along the minus strand of CAJLOU010000010.1, from coordinate 14,423 downwards.
ATCGGCTAGTGGCACCCTTATCCTTAATTTAGCGAATAAGGTCAAGGAAGGGAGAATGTCATGCCAAGACGGCAAACACCGCTCGAGGTCATGTTCTCCCTGTTCAAGACTTCGTTTACCCTGAGCCATCGCGCACTTGCTGAACTGTTACTATCCGATCTGCCGTTAACAAATGGACAGCCTACCGCCCAAATGGCACAGGACACCAGCTGGCTTTCGCGCACGATTGTGCACTCGCAGCCGGGCTCCCTAGAAGATCGCTACTTTGCCGACTGGTCCTGCGCATCGAATCAAATCCTGCACAAGCTACAGGAAAAAGGGTATTCGAACGACGACATCTATACCATGATTGCGGCAGCGACTGACGCGATGGCTCAAGCGCTCAGTACCTGTGGGCGTAATGGGCTCCTTTACCGGAACGCCGTCTCGCGCCTCGTCAGCTACCAGCCAGACAAAGATTACAGGGCTCTTATCTCAATCGCGCTCGTTGTTTCGACCGCCTGTTGGTGCGATCCGGCCCGCGCTATCGCGTACATCCGGAACCGCTTTGAATTAGCAGAGAACGTCAGGTCGTTTACCCCCTCAAGCATTTCTTTCTGTCCATGCGATTTAAAACAAACAGGCACCGAACATGCGATCGGCCTTATCAGGATCGACAACGAACTCGTCGTCGGCGGCCCTTATGTCATTGAGCCTTCTGTCATGGGCTCCATCATCGGAGCGCTCGCACTCGAAGACAGCGCTGTCACCGATGTTGGGCTGGATGTCTCCGCCAGGCATCTCCGTATCTTCGCCGAGAACAATGCTTGGTACGCACAAGATCTCGGTTCGACCAACGGCACGTATCTGATTCGAGCAGCCGATAACAGCGAACTTGACATCAGCTCCGGCGCACCCGCCCAGCTGTACCCCGGCGACATCCTGCGCCTGGGTCTCAGCACTACTTTTGCCGTCGTAGCAACGACGGCCATCCTAGCAAATCCGCATTACTAACCATGGAAGTAGGAGGACTATGAGCATCACGGATGTCATCACATATGAGGGCAATAACCAAACTTTTATCTGGAAACACCCCTCAGAAGATTTCAATACAGGTTCGCAACTCATTGTCCACGAGACCCAAGAAGCAATTTTCTTCCTTAATGGACAGGCCCTGGATTCGTTTGGACCGGGCAGGCATGAACTTGAGACTCAAAATCTACCGCTACTGAACGGCATTTCGAAGATAACAACCGGTGGCGTCAGCCCCTTTCACTCAGAGATCTACTTCGTTAACCTCATCGAGCAGATGGGCATCCGCTGGGGAACCAATTCCAAGATTCAGTTCATGGAACCGACTTATGGATTTCCGCTTTCGCTCGGGGCATCAGGAGAGATGGCTCTTGCTGTAAAAGAGCCCCGCAGGCTTCTTCTCAAACTTGTTGGAACCGAAGCCTTGCTCTCCCAGGACAAGTTGATCAGTTATTTCAAAGCTTTCCTGCAAACTCGCATAAAAACTCATCTTGCACAAGTAATTACCGAACAAAAACTCTCCATTTTCGAACTTGATACACACCTGGAAGAGTTATCTGGCTCGCTTAAGAACAAGCTGCTTCCCGACTTTGCCGCATACGGTCTCTCGTTAACGCAAATGCTGGTCACCGCCATCGTCAAGCCCGAAGGCGACCCGATATACGAGAAGTTTAAGGATCTCCATTTCAAGCAATATGCCGACGTACGCGAGGCGCAGATAAAGCAGCAAGTCAGCGTTATCGAACAAGAAACCGCGGCGCAGCGAACCGTAATCTCCGCAAAAGCACGCGCAGAGAAACGGCAAATCGAAGGCTATACCTATCAACAGGAACGCAGCTTCGATGTTGCCGAAAAGATGGCCCAAAACGAAGCGGTTGGCGAATATGCAAACATGGGAATCGGCCTAGGCGTAATGGCCGGTGTTGGTGGGACCATGGGGTCAGTTATGACCGATGCACTCTCACAAGCGACCAGCACGTCCGCGACGCAGCCCATCCCAACGGATACCAATTCGCCGCAAAGTGCTGCAAAGTTCTGTTCCGAGTGTGGATATCGCTTCTCTGGAACCGAGAAGTTCTGTCCCGAGTGCGGAGCACGGAGGTCATAATGAAGAACACGCAGGCATATGTTGCAGCAACCCCCGTAGCCCTCTTCATAGTTATCGAAAGCGTGGCCGTACTTTTATTTGGACCCTCAACTACCTTTTGGATTGAGAGCGCATTCTCTTTGGTTGCGCTCTCCTTGTTGGTCGCAGTCCTCCTTCATGACCCCGTAAAGAAACTAAAGCTGCTTGGTATTTCCAAGACAGTTCTCATGGGGGCTTCATTTGCAATCCAGCTGACCCTAGTTCTTTTCGGAGCAGCGCTAAAGACCGATGCGTTGTCCGTTCTTTCGGGTTTCAGCATCCTTTTACTTGGCACGTCAGTAATTACGTTGTGTGCAGCAAATGCATCCGAGAGTCAAACCTCAGATGTCGAGGAACATGTCTCGACACTTACCAATTCAATGAAATCAAACAAAATCAAACTCGAACTGCTCCTAGAAGAAGCACCTAGCGATCTGAAACCGGCAATCGCAGACGTTCTGGAAACTATGCGCTACGCAAACCCCGTTTTAGATAAAACTGGAAACCGGCCCCTTTCAAATTTGATACCTATCGCTATCGAAAATCTCGACAAAGCGGTAAAAGCAAATTCGCTCCCCGACGCCCAAGATACTTGTAAGCGACTAAAAGCATATATCCGTCAGCAGGAAATCATAAATAAGCGCTAAAGGAAGCCGGGTATGGGAACCAATAAATCACACGTCAATGAAAACTATCAACACTCCTGCAACAGCACTAAATTCAAACTCGAGGGTTATCGAGCCCCTCTATCAGATTGCTTTACGCCAGACGAGCTATCAGAGCTATTTCGGTTCTACGTTTTGCAAGCACCCATCGCAAAAGATAAGACCGCTTTGTCGACGCAGCGAACGTTGACGTCTTTAGGTTGGAACGGACCCTCCATCAAGATACTAGAGAGAAAGCTATTAAAGGAGTCCGGGATAACCTCTTTCATTTTCATAGGAAGCCAGACCATTGATGGAACTCTGGAGAACATGGCCCTAGATAAAGAAATATGCGCCGAACACCCAAGAGCGGTCCTACACAAGGATGTCAAACTAACGCTCCGAGAGGACAACTCCATCGAGCGCCGCAGCGGTGATGAAAACAGAATGCAGTGCCTATTTCGCCATCTTCGAAATGGGATTACACACGGACAGACATATCTGTTTCCAACCGGTTTGGTGCTAATCGAAGATCGCGACGGCAAAAGAATTACTGCCCGGATTCTCATTCGCAAAGAAACGCTTCTTGCATGGATATATATCGTTGAAAAGAAAGAGGTCTAGCTTCATGAAAGCCCTGAAATGTGAACTTTGCGGCGGTACCGAAATCGTCAAAGATGGGGATTTCTTCGTCTGTCAAAACTGCGGTATGAAATATACGCTCGAGTCCGCAAAGAAAATGATGGTTGAAGGCGTTGTTCAAATCGAAGGCACGGTGAAAACAGACAAGACGGCCGATGCAGAAAGGCTGCTCACGTTGGCCAAAACTGCATGCAAAACCAGAAACTTCTGCGAAGCCGAACGATATGCGAACAAGGTGTTAGAGATTGATTTGGACAACATTGATGCTTGGGCAATTAAGTCAATAGCAATCGACTGGCAACTGACAATTAAAAACAATCGCCTTCGCGAATCTTCGGACTGTTTTCTCAAAACCTTCCAACTGCTTCCAAATGAAGTAAAAACCTGTGAAGGCCTAATTCATGCGTGGAGCGTCATCAAAAGTCTAAAACTGCACCTCGATGATATTATCGAAGCAGTTAGCTCCTTGTATGCCAAGCCAATAATCAACACACCATCAGATGATAATCTCGCGTTGATTGCAGGCACGCTGGCATCCCATCTCGAAATAAGAAAAAGCCAATGGGAAGCAATCGGCAAACTTTCCTTTACTTTTTGCAAAGCAAAGAAAGAAATGCTCAAGTCTCCGGATATTTCCGACAGCCAACGCCACGCTTTAAATGATACAGACATGGAGAAGTACCTCTTTACTGAAGAGATACCACGAATGTATTTTACGGCAGCAAACATCATCGACAGCTCTGTAGTAGACGGTGTAACCAAATGGCGAGACAAGTGGGAAAACAACAACATTTTTGATTACTTTCTTGACGGCAGCGGCGTCGACCGGTCCGCAGAAGAGGACGCTTTCGACATGTGCACGCTCGTATACAATCGATATGAATTAGCGTTGAGAACCGCGATTAAATTCTTAGAGACAGAGACTGAGGGCCATTCGATTACAGGTCTTATCTTGGCACCCGAGTTATTGTTCAATGTGTGGTCAAACTTATGTGTAATTGAAGAGTTGAACATAGGACATAAAACCTATACGAGAGCCCACGGCGCATATGTGTCAAATAGCGTGAAGGAAGGCTTTTCACTAAATGCCGAGGCGATCACGTTACGAAAGGAACGCCTCAAAGAGGACATGGCAAAGCGTGACGAATACGACTCCGAGAAGAAGAAGGAACGTGAGCGCGCTGAAAAAGAAGCAGGGCTCCAAGCCAAATACTGGTTAGATAATCCTGTTAAAAAGACGCAAAAACAAGCGCTCGAAGATGAATTTGACCGGCTGGGGAACGAACTTCGAGAGCTTAAGAGCAGACGTTCCTTTTTCAGCCCGTTCGAATTCAAGGCAAAACGAGAATGTGATGCAAAAATCGAACAGGCTCGCGAGCGCAGGCGGGAAATCAAGAACTCTCTGAAGGCCTTAGACGATGAACTCCTGGCGTATGTGACAAACGAAATTGAATCATAGCTTTCACCGCTTGCCGCAACAGTCCATTGGCAACCTCAAAGGCGCCTCAATGGGATAAGAGCGATTTCACACCATGGAGGAATGGCGGGCAAACGCTCGGAGTGTTCATTTGTCTGATAACCGATGTTCACTCTAGCCCGAGCAGATTAAGTCCCGCCACCGTCATCTTGCACACGAGCGGCCTTGCGGACACTTTTTCTAAATATCCGGCAGCGATTAGGCTCGACAATGACCTACTCGCTGTCGGCTTTGTCACATCGAGATAGCCCGACACACCATCAAGCGTAGATTCGCCAAAGGCACCGAAGATATGCATCTGTGCCGCATAAAACAGAATATCTTTTGCCCTTTCGGTAAACGTATCGTCGAGCTCATCGATCGCCCGCTTGAGATCATCGAGTTGTACGCGCTTTTCGGCCAAATCGCTCAGAACGGCATCTTGCGCTTGCTCGACCAAATCAAGAATCATTGCAACAAACGGAGTAGCCTCGCTACCGTTAAGGGGCCTCTCCACCACGTCAAACGCCTTGTAATATGCGGTTTTATTCTCAGCAATCGTCCTAGAGAGCGACAACACCGTAGGCTGCGACAACGTCTCGTTCAGGCTCAACGCGAGAAGGTACCTCCCCGTTCTCCCGTTACCGTCATAGAAGGGGTGAATATACTCAAAGAGAAAATGGCAGATTGAGGCTGCATAGAGGCTTGGGACATCTTCGCGATTGCCCAACTCTATCATCTTGCCAAGGAGGTCAATGATTTCGGGCTCCGAGGAAACACCCTGATGGAGAATCTTGCCCCGACTGTTCTCAATCACAACGGGACCCAAACGAAACATCTTGCCATCCGGACGGTCCTTCGGGTCAAGCACGCCTTTAGTGACGGCATCGAAAATCTCGCGGATATCCTCGGGTTTGCCGGGACGATTTGGACCATCCGCCAGCTGAAGATAGAGACGAGCGAATTCAATAAAAGGAGTGTGTTCCTTTTCGGCGGCACCGCAAAGTTCGACCGTAGCATCCTCCGCAGACTCCAGTGCCGCTTCAATCTGGCGCCGCGTGCTGTGCACGCCCTCCATCTCGTTGCTAAATACAACCTCCTCAAGCACCAGCGAACGAATCGAGGCCCCCAAAGCCACATAAGGCAAGCTGTTCCACAGGTTGGAAATCTTTCGCTCTTTTCTGAGGATCCGCTCGCTAGCAACGGACAGGTCCAAAGGAACACAAGCGAACAGTTCACCATGCTCAAGGTGAATTCCAGTCCGCACCGTGCCGTCAGCAGTAAGACGTTCGTGCAGAAGCTTGTCATGGCGAGCATAACGATCAGAGCTTGAATCTGCATAAAAGAGTTTTTCGAGCGTCTTGTACGCCATCGCTTCATCGCTCCTTTGAAATCAAATAGCCATATCCTCTTTCATTATTTCGAATAAGTCCGATATTTGCAATTAAGACTCCAAAAATGTGTTATCTAATTTCAAAATTCGGAGTATTGGAAATTAAGGTTTACTTATTTACACAGCGAGCCTAGGCTTCAAACCTCAACAGAGCTCTACGCAAAAGGCGCGCTGCCTGCGATCGATGCAGACAGCGCGCCTTCTTCTATTTGGGCGGAAACTGCGTCCCAGTTTTCTAGCTCAGAACGGGACGCACTTTCCGCAACGGGCCTCTCGCGGAAACTGCGTCCCACTCTGGGCGTCTGTTCCGGGATGCAGTTTCCCAAAGGGCCTTGTTCCGGAAAGCGCATCCCGTTCTGAGCCTTCAAACCGGGATGCACTTTCCGCCAAGGGCTTCATCCGGAAACCGCATCCCGTTTCGAGCCCTCAGAGTGGGATGCGCTTTCCCGTAGAGGCCCTGGGCGGAAACCGCGTCCCGTTTCGAGGCTAACTTTCAAACTGGAATGCCGTCTCAGCACCGGTATCGGCTACTTGCCGTCGTCGTCCTCGGCTTCTTCTCTTGCGTAGAGCTCTAGCATGCGGCGGCGGTATTCGTGTACGGCGAGCTTGGCGCGCTCAAGGCGGCGGCGCTCGCGCGGGGTGAGCTTGGACGGGTCGATCTCGTCGCCATAGGTCTTCTCGGCCAGCAAATGGGCGGCGTCAACAATACGAGCATCGATGCGCTCGCTTGCCGCCTCGGCCGAAAGGCGATCGGCAATGGTATCGATCGTAGGCACGCCGTCGAGTGCGCGGCCGTGACCGTGTGATGTCAACAACTCGTGCTCACGCGCGAGCAAGCTCGCCAGATCGTGATGGGCGCGCAGAATATCGAGCGCGTCGGAAGGATGCTCGGCGACTTCTGCCACGGCGGCAACCGGCGCGGCATCGACCACGCGATAGAAGAGCTGGGCGAGCAGCGGCATCAAAAACACCGTGATGGCACCGGCGGCAACCATGACCGACGCGATATCTTGCGACAGCGCCCCCGCGTTAACGGCAACGCTCGTCACGGCAACGATAATCGGCAGCGCCGTGGTGCAGTACAGGGCCACGGTAATGCGGCCATACGCCGAGACATCGCGCGTCTCGGGACAGATGCTCATGGAGACAAGAATAGGCACGGCGCGGATGATAAGCAGCGCCACGATAAAGCCCACGAGCAACCCGGGGCGCGACGCCACAGCGGTCAGGTCGATCTTTGCGCCCGATACGGTAAAGAACACCGGAATCAGAAAGCCGTAGGCCAGACCATCGAGCTTGGTCTCGAGCGTATGGTTGCCCTCGGGGATGATATAGCGCAGGACAAAGCCGGCGGCAAAGGAGCCCAACACGATGTCGAGGTCAAAGATGGCAGAGAACGCCACGAGCGTGACCAGGATGAGCACCGTCAGGCGCACGAACGTCTGAGATGTAGTGTCGGCGCGCTCCTCGACAAACGCAAAGAAGCGGCTGCCAACGCGCTTGGAGCGGCTCGGAACCACGGCCAGCAGCACGCACACCACCGCAAACAGACCCAAGATCACGAGCGTCTGAATACCGGTTCGCGCAGAGAGCAGTACCGACATGGCGAGCACGGGGCCAAGCTCGCCCCAGGTACCGTATGCGAGAATCGAATCGCCCACGCGCGTGCCGGTAAGCGAGCGCTCGCGCATGATGGGCACGAGCGTGCCGAGCGCCGTCGAAGTGAGCGCGAGCGTTACGGCGATACCGTCAAAATGGCTGACCGAGAACCACGGCGTGAAGCGCACGGCAAGCCAGGCGATGCCAAACGTGACGACCCACGTCGCCATGCCGTAGCGCCCCTCGACGCCCGTGATGTTCTTGGGGTCGATCTCAAAGCCGGCGAGCAGGAACAAAAATGCCAAGCCGAGCTCGGACACGAGCGAGACCTCGGCATCCACATGGATGATGCCGAGCATATTAGGGCCCAACACCGCGCCGAACACGAGCAAAAAGACCGTCTCGGGAACGGGCTTTCCGGGAATCGCCGAGGCGATAAAGGGACTCGCAAAGGCCACGAGCGCGATGATGGCGAGCGAAACGAATGCCATGTGATGCCTTTCTCTTGTTTGCGCTTCACTGTAGCACCCTCGCCGTCCTCAACGCGCCGCGAGCTGTCGTATCATAGTGAGGTTTACAAACATGTGGCTCAAGGCGACCGCGAGGCTTGCCCCGCAAACCGACCGCTGCCGCATACCGTACCGTACGCCCAACCGATCAGGAAGGCAGGAACCAATGGTCTCTCGTATCTACGTGGAGAAGAAACCCGGGTTCGACGTCGAGGCTCAGCAGCTCAAGGGCGAGCTGACCGAGATTCTCGGCATTAAGGGCATCGAGGCCCTGAGGATCATCAACCGCTACGACGTCGAGGGCATCGACGAGGAGCTCTTCCGCTCCTGCGTGCCGACCGTCTTTAGCGAGCCCCAGGTCGATGTGACCTATGACGAGCTCCCCGCAAGCGACGGCGCCGTCTTTGCCGTCGAATTCCTGCCTGGCCAGTTTGACCAGCGCGCCGACTCCGCCAGCGAGTGCGTGCAGCTCATCAGCCAGGGCGAGCGTCCCGCCGTGCGCTCCGCCAAGGTCTATATGATCTCGGGCGACTTGGACGAGGCTGCCATCGAGGCCATCAAGCACTACGTGGTAAACCCCGTCGAGGCCCGCATCGCCTCGCTCAATCTGCCCGAGACGCTGCACATGGAGACCCCCGAGCCCCAGCCCGTCGAGGTGCTCGACGGCTTCCGCGAGCTCGACGAGGCCGGCCTTGCCGCCTTTATCGCCGAGCGCGGCCTTGCCATGGACGAGGCGGACATCGCCTTCTGCCAGCAGTACTTCCGCGATGAGGATCGCGACCCCACCATCACCGAGATCCGCGTGATCGACACCTACTGGTCCGATCACTGCCGCCACACCACCTTCGGCACCGTCCTGGACGACGTGACGATCGACGACGCCGTGGTGCAGCAGGCCTTCGACCGCTACATGGAGATGCGCCACGAGCTCGGTCGCGACGCCAAGCCCGTCTGCCTCATGGACATGGGCACCATCGGCGCCAAGTACCTTAAGAAGACCGGCGTCATGACCGATGTCGACGAGTCTGAGGAGATCAACGCCTGCACCGTCAAGGTGAAGGTCGATGTCGACGGCGAGGACCAGGACTGGCTGTTCCTCTTTAAGAACGAGACCCACAACCACCCGACCGAGATCGAGCCCTTCGGCGGTGCCGCCACCTGCGTGGGCGGTGCCATCCGCGACCCGCTCTCGGGCCGCAGCTACGTGTACCAGGCCATGCGTGTTACCGGCGCCGGCGACCCCACCGTCCCGGTTTCCGAGACGCTCGAGGGCAAGCTGCCGCAGCGCAAACTCGTAACCACTGCTGCCGCCGGCTACTCCAGCTACGGCAACCAGATCGGCCTTGCCACCGGTCAGGTCAACGAGCTCTATCACCCCGGCTACGTGGCCAAGCGCATGGAGGTCGGCGCCGTCGTGGGCGCTACCCCGGCAAACCACGTGCGTCGCGAGTGCCCCGCCCCCACCGACAAAATCATCCTGCTGGGCGGCCGCACCGGCCGTGACGGCATCGGCGGTGCCACCGGCTCATCCAAGACCCAGAACACCGAGTCCATCGAGACCTCGGGTGCCGAGGTCCAGAAGGGCAACGCCCCGGTCGAGCGCAAGCTGCAGCGCCTCTTCCGCCGCGGCGACGCCTGCCGCCTGATCAAGCGCTGCAACGACTTTGGCGCCGGCGGCGTCTCGGTCGCCGTGGGTGAGCTTGCCGACGGCCTGTATGTCGACCTGGACACCGTGACCAAGAAGTACGACGGCCTGGACGGCACCGAGCTCGCTATCTCCGAGTCCCAGGAGCGCATGGCCTGCGCCGTCGCCGACGGTGACGTCGAGGAGTTCATGGGCTACGCCGCCGAGGAGAACCTCGAGGCGACCGTTATCGCCGAGGTTACCGCCGAGCCGCGCATGCGCATGGCCTGGAACGGCGTCGCCATCGTCGACCTGTCCCGCGAGTTCCTCAACTCCAACGGCGCACCCAAGCACCAGGTCGCCCACGTGTGTGCCCGTAGCGTGTGGCAGCCCAGCTGGGCTGGCACCACGCTTGCCGAGCGCATGACCTCGCTCGTCACCGACCTCAACGTCGCCTCCAACAAGGGCCTTTCCGAGCGCTTCGACTCCACCATCGGTGCCGCGACCGTACTCATGCCCTTTGGCGGCAAGACGCAGCTCACCCCCAGCTCGGCTATGGTCGCCAAGTTCCCCGTGGACGGCGAGACCACCACGGCAAGCGCTATGGCATGGGGCTTCAACCCCTACCTGATGGAGGCCGACCAGTTTGCGGGCGCTTACCTGTCCGTGGTCGAGTCCATCGCCAAGCTCGTGGCCGCCGGCTTTGAGCACAAGCGCGCCTATCTCTCCTTCCAGGAGTACTTCGAGCGCCTGCGCACCGAGGCCGAGCGTTGGGGCAAGCCCATGGCTGCAGTACTCGGCGCCCTCATGGCCCAGGTCGACCTGGGCGCCGGTGCCATCGGCGGCAAGGATTCCATGAGCGGCTCGTTTGAGGACGAGGCCGGCGAGCTCAACGTTCCGCCGACCCTGATCAGCTTCGCTGTGGCCGTGGGCAAGGCGGCCCGCGCCGTCTCCCCCGAGTTCAAGGGCCTGACGCACCGCGTCGTCCGCATCGCCCCCGCCACCTACGGCGAGGATTACCGCCCCGACGCCCAGCAGCTGCTCGCAGCGTTCGACGCCGTCGAGGCGCTCACCGCCAACGGCAACGCCCTGGCCATCTCCACGCCCGGCTACGGCTGCGGCGCCGAAAGCCTCTTTAAAATGTGCGTCGGCAACCAGATCGGTATCGAGCTTGCCGAGGATGTGGACGTGGAGAGCCTCTTCACCCCGCTCTACGGTAGCTTTATCGTCGAGCTCGCCGAGGATGCCGAGCTGCCCGAGGTCGCCGACGGCGTTGTCGTCGAGCCCCTGGGCACCACCGTCGAGGGCTATGTCATCGACACCGGCTCCGAGGTCATCGAGCTCGCCGAGCTCCAGGAGGCCTGGGAGAGCGGTATCGAGAGCGTCTTCGCCTACCGCAGCGCCGGCGAGACCGCCGAGGTCGAGACCATCGACTTCCGCGCCAAGGATATCCACGTGTACGGCGGCGCCAAGATCGCCCGCCCGCGCGTGATCATCCCCGTGTTCCCCGGCAACAACTGCGAGTACGACAGCGCCCGCGCCTTCCGCGCAGCCGGTGCCGAGGCCGACACCTTCGTGATCAACAACCTCACGCCCGAGGCCGTCGCCGAGAGCACCCACGAGCTTGCCCGCCGCATCCGTACAAGCCAGATCGTTATGATCCCCGGCGGCTTCTCGGGCGGCGACGAGCCCGACGGCTCTGCCAAGTTCATCACGGCGTTCTTCCGCGCTCCCGAGGTCACCGAGGCAGTCCGCGACCTGCTCAAGGCCCGCGATGGCCTGATGCTGGGCATCTGCAACGGCTTCCAGGCCCTGATCAAGCTCGGCCTGGTGCCCTACGGCGACATCGTCGACGCCACGCCCGATGCGCCCACGTTGACGTTCAACACCATCGGTCGCCACCAGAGCCGTCTGGTGCGCACCCGCATCTCGTCCAACCTGTCCCCGTGGCTGTCGCAGTGCAGCCTGGACGACCCCTACACCGTCGCCATCAGTCACGGCGAGGGCCGCTTCGTCGCTAACGACGAGGTGCTCGCCCAGCTTATCGCCAACGGCCAGGTCGCCACGCAGTACGTGGGCGAGGACGGCAAGCCCAGCATGGATCTTTCCGTCAACCCCAACGGCTCCGCACTCGCCATCGAGGGCATCACGAGCCCCGACGGCCGCGTCCTGGGCAAGATGGGCCACGCCGAGCGTCGCGGCGACAACCTGTACCGCAACGTACCCGAGCATGTCCCCGGCGATAAGTTCATGCCGATCTTTGAGAGCGGCGTAGCCTACTTCGCCTAAAGCTTTCCCATCGGGTACAATCCCCTCGGGTAACATCACCCGCCACCGGCACACCCGGTGGCGGGTTCTTTTTTGCTTCGCGCATACAGGAAGGACACCATGGAAAGCCGCAAGCCGTATCTCGCCACCCTACCCGGACTCATCCTGGGCTGCCTTGTTTGTTGCGCGCTCTGGGGATCGGCTTTCCCCTGCATCAAAATCGGCTATGCGCTCTTTGGCATCCCCGCGCACGATAGCGCCTCGCAGCTGCTCTTCGCCGGTCTGCGCTTCACCCTTGCCGGCATGCTGGTCATTGTTGGCATGAGCGCGGCCCAGCGCCGTCCGCTCGTTCCGCAAGCGCGCGACATCAAGCCCATCCTCACGTTGTCGCTCTTCCAGACTATCGGCCAGTACTTCTTTTTCTACCTGGGACTCTCGCGCGCCAGCGCCATGTCGAGCTCCATCATCGAGGCCAGCGCCAACTTCCTAGCCATCCTCTTTGCCGCCCTGGCGTTTCGCACCGAAAAGCTCGATGTGACCAAGGTGCTCGGCTGCGTGCTGGGCTTTGCCGGTGTCGCGCTCGTCAACCTTTCGGGCGCGGATGGCACCTTTGGCTTTACGCTCGACGGCGAGGGCTTTATCTTGGCTTCCACGGTTGCGGGCGCCCTGTCGACCTGCCTCATCGGTATCTTCTCGCGCGAGCATGACGGCGTCCTGCTCGCCGGCTGGCAGTTTTTGGTTGGCGGCCTGGCCCTTACCGCTATTGGGTTTTTGATGGGCGGTACGCTATCCCCCACCGAAATCGCCCCCGCCATCGCGCTCATCATTTATATGGCGCTCATTTCCGCCGTCGCGTACTCGCTGTGGTCGCGCCTGCTTGCCGTCAACCCCGTCAGCCGCGTCTCGGTCTTTGGGTTTATGAACCCCGTCTTTGGTGTGCTGCTGAGCGCGCTGCTGCTCGGCGAGGGCGCTGGCACGAGCCCCGTTACCGTCATCGTTGCCCTGCTGTTGGTCTGCGGCGGCATCATCATTGTCAACAAACCTAAAAAGGCCTAGCGAGCTCACCTTTTTAGAGAGGTTGTTCGCACACTTTAGCTTATTGGAGTACATCGGTGAGCTGAGGGCCGCCACGCACGCAAGCGTGCGCCCCTTTTTCTAGCGTATCTGGACGCCGGCTTTCTTTTTCTCGGCCTTGACGCGGTAGAGCTCCACATCGGCAGCGCGAAGCAAGTCTTGCCAGGTATCGACACCGTCGCCGACCCGTGCGTAGCCGATGGACATCCGCAGCAGATACGGCACGTCGGCACGTGCGAGCTCATCGTTGATTGCCGCACACAGGCTTATGATGTCCTGCTCCGCCGTCGCCTTTTGGAGCACCACGAACTCATCGCCGCCATAACGTGCGATAAAGCCACCAGACGCCGAGCAGACCTCTTTGAGCGTAGCAGATACGACCTGGAGGGCATGGTCGCCCTCCACATGTCCATAGTGATCGTTAATCTGCTTAAAGCCGTCGGCGTCCATCATAAGCAGATACACATCTTCGGCCTGATCCACATTTGAGAACAGCGACAGCATATAGGTCTCAAAACGGTTGCGATTGTTAAGTCCAGTCAACGGGTCGGTCGAGATGAGCTGCTCCTGGTAGATGATGTAGAGCAGCAACATGCTAATCATTATGCCGACACAAAGGCCGGGCACCGAGTATACGACCTGAAAGGTACCGCCCACCAGGGCCGGAATGGCGAAAAATGCCAAGGTTCGATAGATGGCCTTCGTCTGCAGGCTCTCGACCCTGCGAGATTGCACAAACGCATGCAGGGACGTATGTATAACGTAACAGTAGCTGACGATGGGCTGGATCATATAGGCAAAACCGCGACGATACACGCCCTGCGAATCGATATAGAACAGGGCGTGCGTCCAGTAACTGGTAAACGCCAGCACGACCACCAGAGCCGTAGGCAACGCTACAAGCACCACCCTATAGCGCGAGGTCAAAAGGCGAGAACCCTGCACCGTCTCGGAATAGATAAGGCTCTGTTAGACCAGGATTGACATATATGTGTCCCCACGGTGCCATATCGTTGACCCCATAGACCGCGATGATGGGGGCAGCATGAACGCCGAAGACCTGGTCCTCAACTTCAA